>JAGLBH010000006.1:0-24827 GCA_018260285.1 Arthrobacter sp.
CGCTCGCGGTCTCGGCGACGGGCGACGGTCAGGGCGGCGAGATACCGCTCGTACAGGGCGGGCGCGGAGAGCTCGGCGAGCGCCTCGGCGGCGGCGGGGTCGGGCTGGGTCCTCTGGGCGTCGAGGTCCCCGGTAAGGGAGCTCAGGTAGACGAGGCGGGGGGCCTTCTCCCCCTCCGCCAGGCGTCGGTACGCCGTCTGGACGTGGGGCACGAGCCCCCGGAGCACGGCGAGGCGGGCCCGGGTCAGGGCGGTGGCCGCTTTCGCGAGCTGCTGGTCCCAGATGCTGATCGTCGCCTCGTGGCCCTCCGACCACTGGGAGCGGCCCGTGCGCAGGAGCGCGTTGCGCTGCTTGAGCACCTTGTCGTAGTCCGCGCGGGCCTTGGCCAGATACGGGTAGAGCGTGACGATGAGGTCATCGAGAAAGCGACGCCGGTGGCTCGGGTCGCCCTTGATGAGCGCCAGGTCTTCCGGGGCGAAGAGCACCGTGCGGGCGATCCCCGCGATCTCGCGGGCGCGCATCGGGGAGGAGCGGTTGATCCGCGCCCGGTTCGCCCGGCCGGGGGCGATCTCGAGCTCGAGAATGCTCTGCTGCGTGCCGCGGACGATCCGAGCCCGGACGACGGCCCTCTCGGCGCCGAAGCGGACCAGCGGGGCGTCATTCGTCACGCGGTGCGAGCTGAGGTGGGCGAGGTAGCCGATCGCCTCGACGATATTGGTCTTGCCCACCCCGTTGGAGCCCACGAGGACGTTGACTCCAGGACCCAGCCGAAGATCCGTCTGGGCGTAGGTCCTGAAGTCCGTCAGCGAGAGGTTGTCAATGAACATACCCGCCCGGCAGAAGGGCCCTAGGCCTTCTTGACGGCGTGGCCGCCGAACTGGTTGCGCAGAGCCGCCACGGCCTTCATGGCCGGGGAGTCCTCCTGGCGGGATTCGAAGCGGGCGAAGATGGACGCCGTGATCGCAGGCATCGGAACGGCCTGGGCGATGGCCTCCTCGACGGTCCAGCGGCCCTCGCCCGAGTCGTCCACGTAGCCGCGGATCTCGCTGAAGTGCGGATCTTCCTTGAGGGCCAGAACCAGAAGGTCCAGAAGCCAGGAGCGGACGACGGTGCCCTTCTGCCAGGCCTCGAACGTTCCGGTGACGTCCTTGATGATGTCCTTGGACTCGAGCAGCTCGTAGCCCTCCGCGAGGGACTGCATCATGCCGTACTCGATGCCGTTGTGCACCATCTTGGCGTAGTGGCCCGCACCGACGTCGCCCACGTGGACGAAGCTCTCCTTGCGGTCGCCCTCCGGGCGAAGCGCGTCGAAGACGGGCATGAGGCGCTCGATGTCCGCCTCCTCGCCGCCGGCCATGAGGCCGTACCCGTTCTCCAGGCCCCAGACGCCGCCGGAGACGCCGCAGTCCACGAAGGAGATGCCCTTCGGGTGAAGATGCGCCGCGTGCTTCTGGTCTTCCGTGAAGCGGGAGTTTCCGCCGTCGATGACGATATCCCCGGCTTCGAGCTTCTCGCCGAGCTCGGTGATGACCGAGTCAGTCACAATGCCGGCCGGCACCATGACCCAGACGGCGCGGGGAGCGGGAAGCTGCGCGATGAGCTCGTCGACCGAAGCGACGTCGGAGACGTCCGGGTTGCGGTCGAAGCCGACAACCTCGATGCCGCCGCGGCGCAGGCGCTCACGCATGTTGAAGCCCATTTTTCCAAGGCCGATGAGTCCGATTTTCACGGCAGAACCACTTTTCTCTGTGCTGGGGAAGGGTGCGAAACGGTCTAGTAGTTCGGCAGGCGGACCGGCATGACCAGGTACCGGTACTCGTCGTGGTCTTCGCCGTCGAGCTCGTCCTGAGCGGTGATCATCGCCGGCTTCGGGGCGGACGTGAAGGAGAAGCGCACGTACTCAGAGGTGAAGGCGCTGAGCCCCTCGCTGAGGTACAGCGGGTTGAAGGCGACGGTGATCTCCTCGCCCTCGAGCTTTGCGTCGATCGACTCGGAGGCCTGGGCATCCTCCCCCGTGCCGGCATCGAGCGTCACGGCGCCGTCGGTGAAGGAGAGGCGAATCGGGGTGTTCCGCTCGGCCACGACCTTGACACGGTTCACCGCGCCGACAAGGGCTGCGGTGTTCACGACGGCGTGGATCGGGGTGGACTCCGGAAAGAGCGAGCGGATCTTCGGGTAGTCCCCGTCGATGAGCAGGCTCGTGGTGCGGCGGGAGGAGGACTCGAAGCCGACGAGGTCGGCGTCGTCCTTGAGGGCGATCGACAGATCGCCGGACTGCGAGAGGCTCTTGGCCACGGCGTCCAGCGTGCGGGCCTTGACCAGCGCCGAGGTGCTCACGCCGGGAGTGGCGGGGCGCCAGGGGAGCTCGCGCATGGCCAGGCGGTAGCGGTCCGTCGCGAGGAAGGTGATCTTGTCGTCCTCGAACTCCATTTTCACGGCGGTGAGGATCGGGAGGGTGTCATCCCGGCTCGCAGCCACGGTCATCTGGGAGACGGCGTTGGCGAACTGGGCGCCGTCCACGGTTCCGCTGATCTCGGGGAGCTCAGGAAGGGCCGGGTACTCGGTCGTGGGCATCGTGGCCAGGGCGAAGCGGCTGGAGCGGCACGTCAGCTGCACCTTGGATCCGTCGGTCTCCGCTGTGACGGTGGCAGAGGCCGGGAAGCTGCGGACGACCTCTGCGAGGAGGCGGCCGGGAACCAGGATGGTTCCCTCTTCGAGGATCTCTGCCTCGATCTCAAGACGAGCGCTCGTCTCGTAGTCGAAGCTGGAGAGCGTCAGCGTTCCGGCTTCGCCCTTGATGAGAATGCCGGAGAGCACAGGAAGAGGCGGACGCGGGGAGAGTGATTTGGCCACCCAGGACACGGCGTCATTGAGGACATCGCGTTCGACTTTGAATTTCACGGGCGATCCGCCTTTCGAGCGCGGTGAGACCGCTGGTTGCTGGAGGAGTTCAGATGACAGCTTATCCCGGTTGCAGAACACCGTGCAGCGCAGCGGCGGTCTTCGTGGACAACTTCCGGGTCGGAAGGGGGCGCAGGTCGGTCGGGAAGGAAACTTGTTCTTTGGATGTGTTTGAAGGAAGGGTCAGTAGTGTTAATAACGCCTGTTCATTCTGGGGATAAGTCCCCTGTGCCCAGCTGAACACCGGTCAGGAGGCCCCGCGAGACCTGTGTGGATCCTGTGGGTGAACACCGTTCAGCTCCCCACAGCCCTGTGGACACGGAAACACGGGATTCTCGCTGCCCACAGGCCGACGACGGTTATCCCCTTAAGATCCCGGCTTTTAAGACCAGTTATCCACAATCTTGTGCACAGCTGTTAAAAACTGTGATCTCAGGCTTCCCGCTGCTGCTGCTTGATGCGGTTCGTGAGCTCAGTGACCTGGTCGAAGATCTGACGGCGTTCAGCCATGAGCGCGCTGATCTTGCGCGTGGCGTGGATGACCGTCGTGTGGTCTCGGCCCCCGACAGCCGCCCCGATGTCGGGCAGGGACTTGTCCGTGAGCTCCCGGCAGAGGTACATGGAGATCTGCCGCGCGTCCACGAGATTCTTCTTGCGGGACTTGGCGCAGAGCTGGTCCACCGTGAGCCCGAAGTACTCCGAGGTGGTCGAGAGGATCTGCTGAATCGTGATCGTCTGCGCGTCGCTGTCCGTGATGAGGTCCTTGAGCACCTGGTCCGCGAGAGAGACGTCCACCGGCTGGCGGGTGAGAGAGGCGAACGCGGTGACGCGGATGAGGGCGCCCTCGAGCTCGCGGATGTTCGTGGAGATCCGAGAGGCGATGTACTCGAGCACCTCCTCCGGCACCTTGAGTCCCTCGACGATCGCCTTCTTGCGGAGAATCGCGATGCGGGTCTCCAGCTCGGGCGGCTGCACGTCCGTGAGCAGGCCCCACTCGAAGCGGGAGCGCAGACGGTCCTCGAACCCCGAGAGCTGCTTCGGGGGCAGGTCGGAGGTGATGACGATCTGCTTGTTGTGATTGTGGAGGGCGTTGAAGGTGTGGAAGAACTCCTCCTGGGTTCCCTCCTTGTTCGCGAGGAACTGGATGTCATCGATGAGGAGGATGTCCACGTTCCGGTAGAGCTGCTTGAAGCTCGAGCCCTCGTCGTCCTTGATGGAGTTGATGAAGTCGTTCGTGAACTCCTCGCTGTTCACGTAGCGGACCCGAATCCCGTTGTAGAGGCTGCGCGCGTAGTGGCCGATCGCGTGGAGAAGGTGCGTCTTTCCCAGTCCGGAGTCCCCGTAGATGAACAGCGGGTTATATGCCTTGGCAGGTGCTTCAGCCACGGCAAAGGCCGCCGCGTGGGCGAACCGGTTGGACGCGCCGATGACAAAGGAGTCGAAGACGTACCGCGGGTTGAGGCGCCCGAACTCCTGGCTGTTGCTCGGCGGCGAGGGCACGGGAGAGACGGCCTGCTGGGTGGTCTCCCCGAACTCGCGCTCCTCCGCGAGCCGGAACTCGCGGCGCTCCTCCGGAGCTGCGGCAGGCTCGACCACCGGCGTCGGCTCGGGCTCCTCGACGGCGGGCGGCTCGGCTGAGGCCTCCGCCTCGCGCTGGATCGGCTCGATCGACGGATCGATGACATACGCGCACTGGAGGTCCTGCCCGAAGACGCTCCGAATCTTCTCGCTGAGGATGTCCCGCAGCTGCGTCTGGAGAACCTCTCGGGTCAGCTCGTTGGAGACGGCCACGAGGATCGTGTTCCCCACGAGGCCCTGGGCCTTTGTGAGGATGAGGAACCCATACTGCCGCGGCGTGACATGGTGCTCCAGCGAGTGGACCGTAGAGCGCCACTGGTTGCCGAGGTCGTCGACGAGTTCTTCAGGCACAAGCATTCCTAGGGCAGACAGCGGACGGGAGGGGAAAGAGACAGATCCCCATCATACGTCTGTCCACAGGGTTATGCACAGTTGTCCACATCTGTGGGTAACTCACACGGATGTGGTTCCCGGGATTCTCGGGGCTCCCGGAGCCGACGACGCCGGAGGCCGCCTCCCCGCAGTGCCCATTTCTCCGGTCGGCCCCTCAGCAGGCGGCGCCAGGGGGCCCGCGCGGACTGGATTTGACCCAGGGGACATGGGGAATCTAGTGTTGTTTAGTCCTATGTGTCTTTTGCGCACCGTTGCGTCTGCTGTCCCAGCAGCGTTTTTCGCGCTACCGCGTGTGTGTTGAAGATCGAGCAATGTGCGGCCCGTCAAACCTTGACGTTTCGCGGACCACCATTCAACCAGTCTTTGGAGATTCACCGTGAGCAAGCGGACTTTTCAGCCGAATAATCGCCGTCGTGCCAAGAAGCACGGCTTCCGCCTTCGTATGCGCACCCGTGCAGGTCGCGCCATCTTGGCTGCACGCCGCAGCAAGGGTCGCACCGAGCTCTCTGCGTAAGAGCCGCAGAACCTGCCGGGCATAGCGCGGCCGTTCTGATGCTTCCGCACGCTCATCGGCTGCGCACTTCTGCGGAGTTCGGATACGCACTACGTTCCGGTGCCCGATTCGGGAACCGGAACTTAGTCGTTTTTCTGGCAGACCTGCCGTCCCCCGGAGATCCCACGATCGTGGGATTTCTTGTGTCCAAGAAGGTCGGCAACGCAGTGGTCCGCAACCGCGTGAAGCGGAGGCTGCGCGAGCTCGCGGCCGGCTTCGTCCGCGAGGCCCCTGCGGGGTACGCCCTGATCGTGCGCGCGCTGCCTCCGTCGTCGTCCCTCGAGTTCGAGGCCCTCGCGGAGTCCTATCGCCACGCTCTCCGCGGATGCAGGCTCAAGCATGAGAAGAGGCGGCCGTGACACGGCTGCTCGAGACGCTCCTGGACCTGCCCCGCCGGCTGCTCATCGGCCTCCTCAAGCTCTACCGGATCGTGATCTCCCCGCTGTACGGCCAGGTCTGTCGGTTTTATCCCAGCTGTTCCGCCTATGCTTTGGAGTCGGTGACCGTTCACGGCGCCTTCAAGGGAACGTGGCTCAGCCTCTGGCGTGTTCTTCGGTGCAACCCCTTCCATCCGGGCGGGGTGGACCATGTTCCGAGGGGCAGGCGTACCTGGCCCCGTGACGAACTCCCCTACATCCTGTTACTCAATCATGCGCAGGTTGATGACTACATCGACGGCCAGCCGGCCGCCAAGGAGCAATAAATGGGCAACTTTTTCGATGCCATCCTCTTTCCCTTCAAGTGGCTCGTCTCCGCTCTCCTCTGGGTCTTCCATGAGGGTCTGACGAAGATCGGGATGGACCCGGCCAACGGGTGGACCTGGACGCTGGCCATCATCGGCCTCGTGCTCGTGATCCGCGCCATCCTCATTCCGGTCTTCTTCTACCAGATCAAGGCGCAGCGCGGCATGCAGGCCATGCAGCCCGAGATCATGAAGCTGCAGGCCAAGTACAAGGGCAAGACGGACCAGATCTCCCGGCAGCGCATGGCCGAGGAGCAGATGGCTCTCTACAAGGAGCACGGCACCAACCCGTTCGCGGCCTGCCTGCCGCTGCTCATCCAGATGCCGTTCTTCTTCGCGCTCTTCAACGTGCTCCACTCGGTCTCGAGCGCGAGCCAGGCCGGCCAGTCGATCTTCATGCTGAGCGCCGATCAGGTGCACCAGTTCGACAAGTCCCAGATCTTCAACGCCTTCCTCTCCTCGGCGCTCCTGCACACGCAGGAGGGCGACAGCAAGGTGGCCGTCTGGGTTCTCTCGATCCTCATGATCCTGGCCATGATCGCCACGCAGTTCTACACGCAGAAGCAGATCATGTCCAAGAACATGACGGAAGAGGCCCTCAACAGCCCCTTCATGAAGCAGCAGCAGGTTCTCCTGTACGTGCTGCCCGTGGTCTTCGGCGTCGGCGGCATCAACTTCCCGATCGCTCTCCTCATCTACTGGACCGTGACCAACCTCTGGACCCTGGGCCAGCAGTGGTACGTCATCCGCCGCATGCCGACTCCCGGCTCCCAGGCCGCCCGTGAGCTCGCCGAGCGCCGCGCCCGCAAGGGCCTCCCGGAGAAGGTTCTCCTGGGCACCCCGAAGAAGACCTCGGAGGAGACTCCCTCTGAGGACGTCCTCAGCCCGCAGAAGCCTGTCCGCAACCAGCCGGTTCGCCGCAAGAGGAGCAAGTAGCCATGACGGAGTCCCAGACGGCCCAGAAGGCCATGACCGACGAAGAGTTCGAGCACGCCGAGGGCATTGACGAGGTGGTGGACGAAGGCGAGATCGCGGCCGACTACCTCGAAGAGCTCCTCGACATCGGGGACTACGACGGCGACATCGACATCGAGATCCGCAACGGGCGCACGTACCTCTCCATCGTCACGGAGGAGAAGGACTCCCTCAACGCTCTCGTCGGGCCGAAGGGCGAGGTGCTCGAGGCTCTTCAGGAGCTCACGCGCCTGGCTGTTCTCGCCGAGACGGGTGAGCGCTCTCGCCTCATTCTGGACATCGCCGGCTTCCGCGCCGAGCGGGGCGACCGCCTGAAGAAGGCTGCCGAAGAGGCCATTGCCCACGTCAAGGAGACGGGTGAGCCGGTCGCGCTCGAGCCCATGTCCCCTTACGAGCGCAAGCAGGTCCACGACGTCATCGCCGAAGCCGGCCTGACGAGCGAGTCGGAGGGCGAGGGGGCGGACCGCCACGTCGTCGTGATGGCTGTCTGATGACGGACGAGATGACGACGCCGGAGACCGCTCCCCTGCCGGACGAGCTGAGGACCGCAGCGCAGGCTCTCTATGGAGAGCACCTTCCCGCTGCCCGCGCCTATGTGGAGCACCTTGCGACGAGCGGGATTGAGCGCGGCCTCATCGGCCCGCGCGAGGTTCCCCGCCTCTGGGATCGCCACGTGCTGAACTGTGCGGCTCTCGCGCCGCTGCTTCCTGTGGGCACGACGGTCGCGGACGTCGGCTCCGGTGCAGGCCTTCCCGGCCTGGCGCTGGCGATTGCGCGCCCGGATGTCGAGTTCGTTCTCATCGAACCGCTCGAGCGCCGCTGCATCTGGCTCCAGGAGGTCATCGACGACCTCGCTCTCGAGAACGTCACGATCCTCCGCGGCCGGAGCGAGCAGTTCTTCGGCCAGGTCAAGGCTGATGTGGTCACGGCTCGGGCCGTCTCTGCGCTGGCCCACCTGGTCACCCTTACCCTTCCGCTGCTGCAGGGGCAGGGTTCGCTCCTGGCTCTCAAGGGCCGGAGCGCCCAGGAAGAGATTGAGAAGGCTGAGAAGAACATCAAGAAGCTCAAGGGGAAGAACGCTCGCGTCTTCACCGTGGGCGATGACCTCCTTCCGGAGCCGACGACGATCGTCCAGATCGACGTCGGCCGCCATGATGCTGAGGCATCCTAAGCCCTGTCTCATAGCCTGATGGCGCTCGGAAGGCGTTAGGCTGGATGTAGCTGTGCAGTCTCTTGTGAGAGAACCGCAGAGCAGGAGTATTTAGTCAAACGATTGTGATTGATACGCTGTTTTCTCATGTTTCACGTGAAACAGCGCTGGAGACAGGGCAGACGGCGAACGCCCTCTGCGTCAGAGCGAAAGCATAGGGATTCATGGACGCGATGGACGACTCGACTCCGCTTGCACGTCAGCTGGCAAGCGAGACGGAGCGCAGGCAGAAGCTGAAGGCGAAGACCGCGCCTCGGCCGTCAGAGACCCGCATCTTCACCATCAGCAACCAGAAGGGCGGCGTGGGCAAGACGACCACGACGGTCAACATTGCCGCTGCCCTGGCCAAGGTCGGCCTCCAGGTGCTGGTTATTGACATTGATCCGCAGGGCAACGCCTCCACCGCTCTGGGCATTGAGCACCACGCTGAAGTGGACAGCATCTACGATGTGCTCATCGACGATATCCCCTTGGCCGACGTCATCAAGCCCTGTCCCAATATCGACGGACTGATCTGTGCGCCGGCGACGATCCACCTTGCAGGCGCTGAGATTGAGCTCGTTTCCCTTGTTGCGCGCGAGCAGCGACTTCGCCGGGCGATCGATCAGTACGCCAAGAAGCGCGAAGAGGAGAACCTCCCCCGCCTGGACTACATCTTCATTGACTGCCCACCGAGCCTTGGCCTTCTGACGGTGAACGCCTTTGTGGCAGCCCGTGAGGTTCTCATTCCCATTCAGTGTGAGTACTACGCACTTGAGGGCTTGAGCCAGCTTCTCAACAACATCGGGATGATTCAGAAGCACCTCAACGCGGACCTCACGGTGTCGACTATCCTGCTCACGATGTATGACGGTCGCACCAACTTGGCCGCCCAGGTGGCTCAGGAAGTGCGCGAGCACTTCCCGAAGGAAGTTCTCAAGGCCGTTGTCCCCCGTTCGGTGCGCATCTCTGAGGCGCCGAGCTACCAGCAGACGGTCATGACATATGACCCCTCCTCGACTGGAGCCCTCTCCTACCAGGAGGCTGCCATGGAGATTGCCGAGCGAGGCAACCACGCCTAGGCCTCTCTGGTCTTCTTTTTCTGACAGTGGGAGTCACCCGTCTGGGTGGCTCCCACTTTCTGTGTTTCACGTGAAACATGTGCCGTGACGGTTGAGACGTGGGCGAATGGGGAGTCGCCCGATGCTTCGCTCTTCGCCGCTTGTGAGGTGACGCTTGCTGGTCGTGTGAGCGATGGGAATCCGCGGATTGTTCTGAGTTCCCGCGTCTCATCTGAAGTGTGAAGCTCGTAGCGCTGCCTGCGAAGAGTGGGGCAGGTCAGACGTGCCGGTCCAGCTGGAATTCCCAACACAGATCTCACTCCCCTGCTGACGTGTCCGCTGAGCAGAGGAGTACTCTCAGAGATTCACTGTCCACTGGGTTGCTTTCGTGGGGATATCGCTGTGTGGAAGGAACGTCACTGCCAGGAAGCCAGCTCTGGATGTCAAGTTTGGAAGCCGAAGGGTGTCAGGATGTTCGCGGGGCAGTCGCCTGATGAGAACGCATTCGTACCAGGCAGCTGGCAGAGGTCTCAGCGCTCATCGTCGGGCCGCTGGAGCGATGTGACCTGCCATCCTTGGCTGGGAGAAATATTGCTGATGCTACACGCCCGGGAGAGTGGTTCTGCCGTGATTTCATGAGTCTGATTGTCTTGACGGGCCACGTACACAGGAGGTTGGGCAACCCAGTTGTTCAAGTGAAGGGCCTAAGATAGTACGTAGACCCCCCTCGGGCAGACAGCCCGTTTCACGTGAAACACTTCGGAGAATCTTCATGAGCGAACGCCGAAAGAGCGGTCTGGGCAGAGGCCTTGGCGCTCTTATCCCGTCCAGCGCAAGCCTGACCAACAAAGAAGAACCTCAGATTCCCGTCTCAACCCCAGCTCCTGAGGGGCGTACGCGGCACCGCGGGGGGAACCGCACCTTCCTCCCGACAGCTCCTCCCGTGGAGCCACAGGGCTCCCCAGCTGCACAGCAGAAGAGCAGCAAAGAAGAAGGCGCTCTCTTCCTTGCCTCAGAAGCACAGAAGCAGTCGGATGAGGCATCGGCACCGTCATCCTCCGCACCGCCGCAATCCCACGATGCGCCAGCGGGTCGCTCTGTTTCACGTGAAACATCCGAGAAAAAGCCCTCGAAGGCCAAGGGGTCACGTCCTGTTGATTTCTTCTTCCAGCCGGGGCGGACTGAGACGGGCGAGAAGGAAGAAGCTGCAGGAGAGACCAGTGCAAGCGGGATCAATCTTGACCGTCTTCGCGTCTCCAAAACTCGACCGACGACTCGCAAGAAGGTCACCGAAGTCCCAGGAGAGACTCCTCAGGTCAACGGGACTAGTGCGGGCGAAACCGCAGCATCTGCATCCATCCCAGCAGATCTCCCCGCGGAACAGCCTGTCCACGAGGCGACCAAGCCTGCGCAGCAGTCCTCATCCGATGAAGTCCAGCCCCTTCACTCCCCTGGGGAGAATCCGGACAGCGGATCAGCGGTGGTGTCTGCCGACCAAGGCCAGCCGCCGGCCCAGGGCAGAAACGTTTCACGTGAAACAACCACCTCTGCCGTCCCGTCAGAAGACGGATCCCTCCTTCCCGTTCCCGGCGCTTCGTTTGCCGAGATCCCCGTGGAGAAGATCCGCCCTAACAGCAAGCAGCCTCGAAGTGTCTTCAACGAAGAAGATATGGACGAGCTGGTCCATTCCATTCGAGAGATCGGCATTCTCCAGCCGATCGTGGTTCGTCGTCACCCGGAAGGGGGAACGGACTATGAGTTGGTCATGGGTGAGCGTCGCTGGCGCGCTGCCCAGGCAGCGGGGCTGAAGCACATCCCCGCCATTCTGCGGGACACGACAGACGATGCTCTTCTGCGCGACGCCCTCCTGGAGAACCTTCACCGGAGCCAGCTCAACCCTCTCGAAGAAGGCGCTGCCTACCAGCAGCTGCTCGAGGAGTTCGGCTGCACACAGGAGGAGCTCTCAGGACGCATCGGCCGCTCCCGCCCGCAGATCAGCAATACCATTCGACTGCTCAAACTGCCGTCCGCTGTTCAGCTGAAGGTTGCCTCCGGAAGTCTGACGGCGGGCCATGCTCGTGCACTTCTTGCGCTCAAGGATGCGGGGCTGATTGTCCAGACGGCCCAGCGGATTATCGACGAAGGCCTCTCTGTGCGCAGTACGGAGGAGCTGGTATCCCAGCTTGAGGACAAGCCGAAGCCGGAGCCGAAGAAGCGCCTGACTGAGACTCCCCGACACGAGCGTCTTGACTACTTGGCCTCCTCCCTGTCCGATCGGCTGGACACCTCAGTCAAGATCACTCTCGGAGCTCGCAAGGGTAAGGTCCAGATCGATTTTGCATCCGTCGAGGATCTGAACCGCATCATGGACATTCTGTCTCAGGACTAGAAGCAGCAGCACGTCGCGGATCGGAAGCCAAGGCACGGTGGGAAGAGATGCTCTCAGGGATTCTACGGCCCCTGGGGCTCCTTCTGGCGGCTAGAAAAACCGCGCACGGCTTTCACGGCCCTCGGTGCTCTCCCGTGACGCGAGACAGCCCCCAGGCGAGCCTGGGGTCTGTCTCTGTGTCAACGAGCCCAGTGCCTCTTCAACGAGGACGGTGCCTCCACGCCCCTCCCCCGGGCTCTGGGAGGATCAGTCGGCAGCGGCTAGAGCGTTGATCTCAGCAGCCTGGCGTGCGGGGTCATCCAGGGAAACGGCGATGCGGGTGAAGTGCTCGTTGGTCAGCTCGATGACGACGGTGTTCTCGAATCCGTTGACATTCCAGAACTGATTCTCGCCGTCTGCATGGAAGGTTCCGCTGAGCTTGTGGCCCAGACGAAGGCCCGGGCCGCGCCATCCCTTCGGTTCGCTCTTCATCCCGGGATCATGGGTTGCACCCCGCACATGCTCCCACGGAATGGAGATGCTGTTGGTGAAGGACCAGACCTTGTCGAGACCCTGCGGCTCGATGATGAGCTCCCTCTCAGTGAGGGTGACGATGGTGTTCATGAGGTGTTCCTAGACTTTCGCTCGGTATGCGCGGGTCAGCAGATGCTGCCCGATGAGGTTCGGATCGCTGGCAAAACACAGGGCGACGGCTTGTGCTGTCAGATCTCGGATGTCGTTGTTGGAGGGCGCGAGTTCAATGAGGGACACCACGATGAGATCCTTCGAGTCCTGGTCAACATCCCCTTCTCTGGCACGCTGGCAGACCTGTTCAAGGGCCGCTCGAGCCAGGCCGTGCTTCGAGCCGTACAGCTTGTAGAAGCTGGCCCGATTCAGCCCCAGTGCCCCGAGGGCTGTATCCACAGACACAGCGTCAAAGCCGCGCTGCCCGAAGAGGGCGGTTGCCTGACGAAGTACATCGGCCTCATTGAACTCTCGTGGTCGTCCCATAGCATTTATACTATTCGTTCTAGAACAAAATGTCTAGAAAAAAGACCACCCGTCCCTTCCCCCTCCCGCCTCTCCTCCCCTGTGCAGGGGGCGCACGCCCTTCATCTCAGATGAGCGGACGATGCTCTGCGCGGCCAGGCCGACCGCAGCTCACAACCGGGGGAAGGCTCTCAGGGCGACAGCCTCGCCCGGAGTTGTTAACAGGCTTGTTAACAGATGTGGGCAACTCCTGAACAGGGTTCGGCTCGCCCATCACGGCCCCCGGCGTCGTCGTGAAAACACCGGCCGGAGACATCCCGTTTCACGTGAAACACAAGAAACCCCTCCCGCTCTCCCCCGTGAAGGAGAGTGCGGAAGGGGCTTGGGAGCTTCTCCTCAGAGGAGGAGATGCGCTTCTTGTCTAGGAGAGGACCGCTGCGAAGTCCTGCTCAAGGGCCTGCTTCGGCTTGGCGCCGAGGGCACGGGCCACCACTTCCCCGTTCTTGAAGGCGAACATGGCGGGGATGGAGGTGATGCCGAACTCGGCGGCAGTGGCCGGGTTGTCGTCCACGTTCACCTTGACCACGGTGACCTTCTCCGCGTACTCCTCAGCAATCTGGTCGAGGATCGGGCCGACCTTGCGGCACGGACCGCACCATTCGGCCCAGAAATCGACGATGACTGGCTTCTCAGAATCGAGCACCTCGGCCTTGAAGTTAGCGTCGGTTACGTCTCGAGCACCGCTCATGATGCCCTCCTTCTCTCATGGAAATCGGTTCGCGGGATGAAAGACACCTCGCGTTAGCCAGAGTAGCCCACTCTGGCAGGGGAACTAAGAGACTGCAGGCAGACCTGCGAGGTAGTGCTCCACGTCGATCGCGGCCACGCAGCCGGAGCCGGCGGATGTGATCGCCTGGCGGTAGGTGGGGTCGATGACATCTCCCGCGGCAAAGACACCGGGAATATTCGTCTTGGACGTGCGGCCGTCGACGGCGATGGTGCCCTCCGGCGTCAGCGTGAGCACATCCTTGACCAGCTCAGTGCGAGGGTCCGCGCCGATGGCCACGAACATGCCCGTGACGGCCAGCTCCTTGCGAGAGCCGTCGAGAGTGCTCTCGATGACGAGGCCCTCGACCTTCTTCTCGCCCTTGATCTCCGCGACGGCCGCGTTGAACTCGAAGCGGATCTTCTCGTGAGCCAGTGCGCGGTCCGCCATGACCTTGGAGGCGCGCAGCTCGTCGCGACGGTGGATCACCGTGACAGAGCGGGCGAACTTGGTGAGGAAGAGCGCCTCCTCCATCGCCGAGTCCCCTCCCCCGACGACGGCGATGTCCTGGTCCTTGAAGAAGAAGCCGTCGCACGTGGCGCACCACGAGACCCCGTAGCCGCTCAGCTCCTTCTCGCGCGGAATCCCCAGCTCGCGATACGCGGAGCCCGTGGCGATGATGACAGCCCGCGCCTTGTAGACCTCTCCAGACCCCGTGGTCAGCGTCTTGATGTCCCCGGTGAGCTCTGCGGAGGCGACGTCCTCGAACTCAATGGTGGCGCCGAAGCGCTCCGCCTGCTGCTCGAGGTTGGCCATGAGGTCCGGCCCCATGATGCCCTCCGGGAACCCGGGGAAGTTCTCCACATCAGTGGTGTTCATGAGCTCGCCGCCCGCCTTGACGGAGGACGCGAGGATCAGCGGGTTGAGGTTGGCGCGGCCGGTGTAGATGCCGGCGGTGTAGCCGGCGGGGCCTGAGCCGACGATGATGACGTCGTGGATCTTCTCGGTGGTCTCGGTGGTGACGGACATGAAAGGGTCTCGCTTTCGTTGGTGTTCACGGGTGACAACACAAAGCCCGCAGGGAGTATTCCATCTGCGGGCCGTGTGTGAGGAAGCCTCTACTTGACGGAGATCTCTGAGATCACCATTCCCCACGGATAGACGGCCTGAACACCGTTCAGTCGCGGAAGCTCGGTGACGTTGAGAATGACATACTTCTTGGCCGTTGTTCCGGTGAGGGCAACGTTAACGTTCGCAGATGAGAAGGAGCCCGTGCCGACCTGCTGGGCACCCTCGAGCGAAGCCGAGTCATTGACGAGGACCGTGAACGCGCCACCGGAGCCGTACTGCTGCGTGAGCTGGAGCTCGCTGAGCTGTGCGGGCTCCTTCAGCTCGATGACCAGGGCAAAGCTCTTGGTCAGGTTGCCGAAGTTCGGGTTGGTGTAGACGAGGGAACCCCAGGCGCTCTGCGGGTTCCCGTCGATGATGCGGCCGAGGTTCGCGTCCGAGCCGGCGTCCAGAGTGGGGTTGTCCGGAACGAGACGCTGGATGGACGCGATCTGGGCAGCCGCAGCGGGAGCCTTGCTCGCCGCGCTGGGGGTGGAGCTGGGCGTGCTGCTCTGCGTGGCGCTCGGCTTGCTGGCCCCGGCGAAACCGCCGTCCTTGAAGAGAGAGCCCAGCTGGGAGACCGCCAGGACGACGGCGCCGATCAGCAGCGCTGCAAGGAGCAGGCCGACGAGCGCGCGGGAGAACAGGCGGCCCTTCGACTCGTCGCTCGCTTCTGCTGCCTCAATTGAGCCCGACGGGGCTGCCGCGCGGTGGGTCTCCCCCACCGGGGCGGCCGCGTCCGCGACGGGAGCTTTTCGGGCGGGCTTCTCCTGGACAGGCGCGGGCTTGACGGGCTGCGCTGCGGCCGGGCGGGCGGCGTCGCCCTCTGGGCCGAGAGGACGGACAGCCGAGCGCTGCGGGGTCTCGTCCTTCGCCGGCGGGAGCGGAGCCTCGACGTGGGGGACTGCCTGGGTGGCGGGAGAGGCGTCCTCTTCCGGAGGGAGGGGTCGAACGGACGACGACGCGGCAGCTGCGGCTGCAGCCGGGGCCACAGCGGAAGACCCCTTGGATGAGCCGGTGGAGGAGCCTTGCGGGAAGCCCCATGCAGTCCGGGGACGGTCTGCTTCAGCAGGGGCGGCCTCAGGCTCGGCAGAGGGCGCGGGGCGGCTGGCGGAGACGGCCTGGCGCTGCTCCTCCTCGGCGCGCTCGGCGGCTTCCTTCTGGCGGAGGGCCTCAGCCTTCTGTGCCGCGGCGGCGTCGCGCGCAGCAGCTCGTTCGGCAGCCTTGGCGCGTGCTCGCTCGGACATGGAGGAGAGGTCGATGAGGGGCTTCTCCTCGCGGAGGTCGTAGTAGCTCTCATCCCACTCGAGGTCCTCTTCCGGAAGGGCCTCGCGCTTCTGCCCGAAGATCTCGGAGCCGAGCGACTCGGTGAAGAAGGGCTCCACGTAGGGCTTCTCCTGGTTGACCAGCAGGTCGAGCAGGTCATGCGCCTGGGCGGTGTTCGTGATGAGGGCCGGGCGGCCGTCCGTGATGACCATGTCCAGGACCTGGATCGACGAGCGCCGCTCCCCCGTGGCCAGCTCTCGCCCGGACTGGGTGGCCTGGCTGGCATTCTTCTTGGCGGCCACCAGAATGCTGACTCCCCGGTTGAGGACCTGGTCCAGGCCCGCGAGGACGTCGTCGCCTTCGGCGGAGGAGACAACATGCCCGGTGATCCGGTATCGGCCGCCGATGATGGAGCCAATCTCCATTGAGCTGGTCACAAATCTAGCCTTCCACGATGGTGCCCGCCCTCGGGGTGCGGACAGTGCTTATGCCCATGCTACCGGCGCAGCTTGGCAATGAGGGGGTTCATGATCTGTTCGAGCTCCTCTGTCCGGGTAACCTTGAGCAGGGCCAGATAGACGAGGCTCATGACCACGGTCACCGCAGCGCAGGCGAGGAATGCCGGGATGATGCCGGACCATGCGAAGCCGGTGGGCGTGTACCCCCCGAGCATCCAGAGAACGCCTGCACCGAAGACCGCCGAGACCAGGGCTGCGAGGGTGAACCTCACATAGGCGTCAAAGACGCGGCGGAGCCCGTAGGAGCCCATTCTCCTCTGAAGGTGAACATGGTTTGTGATAAACCCGATGAAACTGAAGATGCTGATGACTCCGGCGATCGCGAAGATTCTCACGTCGGGCGGGAAAAGAAGAGTCGAATATGCGCCGATGATCGAAAGAATGCCGACTCCCACGGAAATGTAGAAAGGCGTCTTCGCGTCTTCAATGATATAGAACGTCCGGCTGAGGAAGACGCTGGCCGTGTAGACGGGGGCGGCGAGAACGGAGATGACCGTGGCAATGCCGATCAAGGCGCCGCTCTGCTTGTCCCCCGCTCCGAAGATGAATCCCAGAGGGCCCGCGACGACGATCATGGCCACCGAGGTGAGCACCATGGGAAGGCCCACCGTGCGCAGGCCCTGGTTGAGGTGCTCCCGGAGAAGGGGCATGTTCTTCTCCGCCGCCGCGTGGGACAGGCGGTTGACGAGAATCGTGGCCAGGGAGACGGCGATGACGGCGTGCGGGAGAACGGTGAGGAGCGAGGCCGCGCTGAGCACGTTGGGGCCTGCGATGACCTGATGGGCCATCTCCCCTCCGCCGGGTCCTCCGCTGCCGCCCGGGCCCGTGTGTCCCCCCGCTTTTTCGCGGTAGGCGGCGACTGTTGATTCGATATTGGCATATACGAAGAAGGGAATATTCCCGACGATCATCGTCGCCAGAGTCCAGCTCGCCATCTTCCCGGTCTCCCGCAGGCCCACCCCGCGGAATCGGAAGTTGGGGCGCAGCCGGAGGTTGAGCTTGCGGAGGGGGATGAGCAGCACCACGGCCTGGGCCACGATGCCCAGGGTGGTTCCCACGCCGAGAAGCGCGGACTGCTCCAGGGTCCAGCTGTCCAGGGTGTGGGCCCGCGACTGCTCCGTCCCGTAGACCCTGATGAACAGAAGCAGCGTGCCGATGGAAATGATGTTGTTGAGCACGGGGGACCACATGAACGGCCCGTATTTCTCGTGCGCATTGAGAATCTGACCGATAATCGCATACATTCCGTAGAAGAAGATCTGCGGAAGAAGGAAATAGGCGAGCTGTGTGGCGACGAGCTCCTGCTCGGGGGTGTAGTCCGCAATGGCAGAGATAATCCACGGCGCCGCAAGCGTGATGAGAAGCGTGGAGACCGCAAGAAAAGAAATCATGAGCGTCGTCAGGCGGGAGAGGAAATCGCTTCCCCCGTCTTTCGCTTTGGACGCCTTGATGACGAGCGGAACGAGAATGGCGCTGAAGACGCCGCCGGCGATCATTCCGTAGATCTGATTGGGCAGCACGTTCGCCAGGTCCCACAGGTCTGTGATGAAGCCCGTGGCGCCGATGGCCGCGGCCAGGAGGACCGTGCGCACGAGGCCGAGAACGCGAGAGACTACGGTTCCGGAGGCCATGATGAGGCCGGCCTTGGCGGACTTCACCGTCTCGGTCTCTGCCGGGCGACCCTCAGAGGCCTGTCCCGTCTCCTCGTCGAGCCCGAACCGGGAGGTGCGCGGCACGAAGTCGTGCACCGAGCGGCCGGCCTGGATTGAGTTCATGGATGGGCTCATTCTTCAGATTCTCCCAGACCAATCTGGGTCTTGAATCAAAGCTACAGATAGTCCGGGAGAACCGCTCTGCAGAGATCCGCGATGCGGCGCTCGTTGGGGAAGGAGAGCCGAGCCCCGAGGTCCCTCAGCGGCACCCAGGCCACGTCCACGGCCTCGTGGTCCGGGTCGTTCTCCGTCGTGAGCACTCCCCCGGAGGCGCGGAGGAGGAAGTGGTGCACGGTCTTGTGAATGCGCTTGCCGGAGGCGGAGAACCAGTAGTCGATGCTTCCGAGCTGCTGGAGGATCTCCCCGGAGATGCCGGTCTCCTCGCGGATCTCCCGCACAGCCGCCTCGCAGAGGCTCTCCGATCCCTCGGGGTGGCCCTTCGGCAGGCACCACTCGAGGCGGCCCGCCCGATTGAGGCGGCCGATGATCGCGACGTCGAGCGTCGGCGTCGAGAAGTCGATGACGATCCCGCCGGCAGAGACCTCGTCGATGACCGGAACGTGCGCCATTCCGCCGGTCTGCGTCTGGGAGAGGCCCCGATACACCGTGAGCGGCGTGCGCTTCTGCGGAGTGAATGGAGGCCGGTGCATGTGTCCACTCTAGCGAGGTCTGAAAGACTGGTAGCACTATGGCGAACATTCTCCAGATGGCAGCGGACCAAGACCTTCTCCCGCCCGTGGTCTTTGACCTGGGCCGGCGATTCGAGCGAGCGGGCTTCGAGCTCTCCCTCGTGGGCGGCCCCGTGCGCGACCTTTTCCTCGGCCGCAGCTCCGGCGACATGGACTTCACGACGAACGCGAATCCGGACCAGATCATCGCCGCGGTCTCCGGCTGGGCGGACGGCCTCTGGGAGATCGGGCGGGCCTTCGGCACGATCGGCCTGACGAAGGACGGCCTGCAGATCGAGGTCACCACCTATCGGGCGGACGCCTACACGGCGGACTCCCGCAAGCCCGAGGTGCGCTTCGGCGAGAGCCTGGAGGACGACCTCTTCCGCCGGGACTTCACCGTCAACGCGATGGCCCTGCGCCTGCCGTCCCTCGAGCTCGTGGACCCGTACGGCGGCGTGCGGGATCTGGCGGCCAAGGTCATCCGGACCCCCGGCACGCCGGAGGACTCCTTCTCCGACGACCCCCTGCGGATGATGCGCGCGGCCCGCTTCGTCTCCCAGCTCGGCCTGGACCTCGCCCCCGAGGTGGAGGCCGCGATGACCGCCATGGCCTCCCGCCTCGAGATCATCTCCCACGAGCGGGTCCGCGACGAGCTGGTCAAGCTCATCTGCGGCCAGGACCCGGCGGCCGGCGTCGACATCCTCGTGCGCACGGGGCTCGCCGACGTCATGCTCCCGGAGATTCCCGCCCTCAAGCTCCAGAGCGACGAGCACCACCGGCACAAGGACGTCTACCAGCACTCCCTCACGGTCCTGCGGCAGGCCTGCGACCTCGAGACGGACGACGACGGCCCGGTGCCCGCCCCGGACTTCATCCTGCGGTTCGCGGCCCTCATGCACGACGTCGGCAAGCCGGCCACCCGCAAGTTCGAGGCCGACGGCTCGGTGACCTTCAGGAATCACGACCTCGCCGGGGCGAAGCTCGTCAAGAAGCGCATGCGCGAGCTGCGGTTCGACAACGACTCGATCAAGGCCGTGGCCCGGCTCGTCGAGCTGCACATGCGCTTCTTCGGCTACGGGGAGCAGCAGTGGACGGACTCGGCCGTGCGGCGCTATGCCACGGACGCAGGCCCCCTTCTCGAGCGCCTCCACCGCCTGACGCGCTCGGACGTGACCACGCGGAACAAGCGCAAGGCCAATCGCCTGGCCCATGCCTATGACGACCTGGAAGAGCGCATCCGCCTGCTCGCGGAGCAGGAGGAGATGGCCGCGATCCGGCCGGACCTCGACGGGGAGAAGATCATGGCCCTCCTCGGCCTGCCCCCGGGCCCCCTCGTGGGCCGCGCGTACAAGTGGCTTCTTGAACTCCGGCTCGACCACGGCCCCCTCGGCGAGGAGGAGGCATCCCGCCGCCTGCTCGCATGGTGGAGCACCCAAACCCCTCAGGAGAACGCATGACCAGCCTGCCCGAGATCATCACCCCCAACACCGCCCCGGACATCCCCCAGCACCCGTCCCTGTGGCTGCTGCGGCACGGCCAGACCGAGTGGTCCAAGTCCGGGCAGTACACGGGAGCCACGGACATCGACCTCACCGAGACGGGCCGGGAGCAGGCGCGCGACGCCGGCCGCCGTCTCGAGGGCGTGTCCTTCGACCTCGTCCTGTCCTCTCCCCGCCGGCGCGCCCTGGAGACGGCGCGGCTGGCCGGGCTGCCGGAGCCCGTCGTCGTCGACGACGCCCAGGAGTGGGACTACGGCGACTACGAGGGCCTCAAGAGCGCGGACCTGCGCAAGACCGATCCCTCCTACGTCATCTGGGACAGCGGGGTTCCCCACGGGGAGACCGTGGACGAGGTGGGCGTGCGCGCGGACCGGATCATCGAGCGGGTGCGCACCGAGCTGGCGGGCGGCGGCAACGCGATTCTCGTCTCGCACGGCCACTTCTCCCGGATTCTCGCGGCTCGCTGGATCGGCCTCCCGGCGGACCACGGGCGCCACTTCTTCCTGGACACCGCGCGCATCTGCCGCCTGGGGTGGGACAAGAACGACCCGGCGATCGTCGCCTGGGGCATGTAGCCTCCGCACTTCCCCAGGAAGGCCCCGGGTTCCGTTCGGGAAAGACTCATCCTCGGGGAGCATACTCATCAGTGTCAAGACCTCCCTCCCAGGGGAGACGGTGAGAGGCTGAAAGGACGAGGATCCTCGTGAAGCACATGAGCGCGCGATCGTTCCGATTCTGCGCCTTCTCCCCGGGCGTCCGCTGGCGATCGGGCTCGGCGGGCGCGATGGCCGGCGCGTGTGCCCTCTCCCTCGCCCTCACCGGCTGCAGCGGGCTCCAGGACGCCCAGAGCGCTGGCGGGACGACGACGGCGCAGGGGCCCATCGTCCAGGAGGCCTCTCAGGGGGAGCCCGGTCGGCAGACGGCCATCTCCGGGGTCTCGGATCTCAAGGATCCCGTGTGCACGGCGAATGCCGCCGGCAGCTGGACCTTTACCGGAACCCTCCACAACGGCTCGGCGACGACGAGCCACTATTCTCTGACCGTCTCGGTGGCCAGCCGGGAGACGGGTGCGGTGTTCGGGACCTCATCCCAGTCCTACGCGGTCAAGCCCGGGCGGGACCTGCGCGTCTCCATGACCCGCATCGCCAATTCCAAGGGTGCCCCGGAGGGCTCGGTCTCCTGCGGGCACCTCATCACAGTGGTCCGGGACAGCTGAGACGGCTGTCTGATTTGACAACCATGCCGTGATGGTGCAAGGTTGATGTCAATGGTTGGTTTTTCCCAACCATAAAGTTCACACGGGACTGACTCAGAGTTGGCGCAGAATCGGCATTCAGCAAGCGCCGTTCAGAGACTGGCGGTTCAGAGAGAGTCTGGCGGTTCAGAGACTGCACAGTCCCCGAGTGAGAGACCACGAGCGAAACACGGAGAGGCGGCAGCCATGGTGAACAATCAGACCCTCAGCGGTGCGTTCACCCTGCCGAAGATCCCCCTCATCACGGGGAATCCCTCCGGAGGAGTGACTGGCGCCGCGTCGTAACGACGCTGGGCCCTGCAGCCTTCGGCCCCACAGCCGCGAGGCGCCCTTTCCTCTCGTTTTCCTGCACTGGCACTCTTCTCTGACCTCTCGGGTCGAGGCCTCCTCTGCAGACTCCCGCCCTTCTCCTTCCGCATCACAGGACGCTGGGCTCCTCTCATACGAACTTTTCTGAACCGGAGAACTCCCTCGTGCAGTTCACACTCGCCCAACCCGGCCCTGGCACGCCCGTTTCCCAGGCCGAGACCACGACTCATCGCAGCTTCACGCCCCCTGCGCGTGCCACCTGCCAGCCCGCCCATGGGGAATTCCTCATGGCGGGAAGCCTGACCACATTCCAGACACCGTAAGGACCCCGGACATGCGCCGACTCTTCAGCCCCGCCAGCCAGCCAGACCAGATCCGCGCGGAGAAGCGAGCGCGCCAGCTCAGCGAAGTGCGCGAGCAGCACCGCGCATGGATCGCAGACACGGCCGTGGCGCTCCCCGCGGCTCCGATCTTCCGCAGCCACTGATGAACACCCTCGATCTGCGATGAAAGGCACGTACTCAAGACTGCGAGTATGCCTTTCGATGCCGATCCGGAAACCCCCGCACATGTATCGTCATGGGTGGGGGTTTTCGCGTGCCGCGAGACGCCGGGCGGATGGCAGAGCGCGAGCCGACGAGCCCAGGACGAAGAACGCAGTTGAGTTGAGACGAGTAGGAGCGCAGAGGCAGTGGTGCGGGTGAAGACAGTGGCCGTCGTGTCCATGCACACCTCCCCCCTCCATCAGCCCGGCTCGGGCGACGCGGGCGGCATGAACGTGTACATTGCGAACACCGCGCGCGAGATGGCGCGACTCGGCCTGAGCGTGGACATCTTCACCCGATCCGACGCCCCCGGGGAGCGCAGCGTGGTCTCCCCCGCTCCCGGCGTCCGAGTGATCGCCCTGCCCGTGGCTGTGGGCGTGGAGAAAGCGGGCCTTCCCGCCTGGACTCCCCCGTTCGCCGAGGCGATTCTGGCGGACTACGGCCCCTATGACGCAGTGCATGCGCACTACTGGATCTCCGGCCTCGTGGGGCAGACGCTCTCGGCCGCGTGGTCCGCTCCCCTGATCCACACGATGCACACCCTGGCTCTCGTCAAGGACCGCGGCCGGGCGCCCGGAGACAGCGCCGAGCCGGCTGAGCGCAGTGAGGCCGAGCGGCAGCTCATCGCCACCGCGGATCGCATGATCGTCAACACCCCCTCGGAGGCGGAGGACCTCATTGCGCTCTACGGCGCAGACGGCACCGCAGTGGACGTCATCTCCCCCGGGGCGGACCTCGAGACCTTCTCCCCCGCCGAGACCCACCCGCAGCCCGACCTCCGCGCCCACGTGGCCGAGGGCGCCTTCCATCTTCTCTTCGCCGGCCGGATCCAGCGCCTCAAGGGCCCGCAGGTTCTCATCGAGGCGCTGGCCCTCATCCCGAGCGAGATTCCGGTTCACCTCTCCCTCGTCGGCGCCCAGTCCGGCTCCTCCGAGCTGGATCTCCCCGCACTCATCAGGGAGTGCGGCGTGGAGGACCGGGTCTCCTTCCACCCCCCGGTGGCCCCGCCCGAGCTGGCCCGGTGGTATCGAGCCGCGGACGCCGTCGCCATGCCCTCCTTCTCCGAGTCCTTCGGGCTGGTTGCGCTCGAGGCCCAGGCCTGCGGAACTCCTGTTCTCGCGGCCGACGTCGGAGGCCTGCCCCAAGCCGTGAGCGACGGCCGCACCGGTCTGCTGCTCACGTCCCACGACCCTGCCGACTGGGCGACGGCGATCCGCCGTCTGGCCGAGAATCCGGCGCTGCGGCAGGAGCTGGCCTACGCCGCCCCGATCCATGCGCGCGCCTTCGGGTGGCAGCGCACGGCCATGTTCACCGTTCAGTCGTACCGGCTGGCCCGAGAGATGCGAGACTCCCCCTCATGAAGCTGAACGCTGTTCAGGACGCGGTCTGGGAGGGGTCGAGCGGCCTGATCGGCGGACCCGACGGGGAATACGCAGGCTCCGTGCGCGGCAGCCTCCGCTGGGCCACCCCGGCGCGGGTGCTGCTCTTGCTGACGGCCCTGGGCGCCATCCTGGCCTATCTCATCAAGCTCCCCTGCTTCAGCGTCAACTGGATGGCCCCGGACGTCTTCTCCCGCGGCTGCTACTCGGACTGGCCCGTCATCTTCACCGGACGCGGACTCGCGGACAAGCAGATCCCCTTCATCACGGGCGGAACGCGCGTCGAGTACCCCGTGCTCATGGCGCTCTTCACGGGGCTCCTCTCCCTGCTCGTCCCGGGCCTCGGCGGCGGGCACGAGCGGATCGTGGCCTTCTTCGACCTCAATGCAGTCCTGGCCGCCGTGGCCTGGATGGGGCTCACGCTGCTCACCGCGGCCACCGCTGCGCGTCTCAGGGCCGCGGGCGCGTTCCAGGGGCTCGGCGCCGCCCGCCCGGGCTGGGGTGCGGGTCTCGAGCGGGCCGCCGCCGTCGCCCTCTCCCCCGCGATCATCGCGACCGCCTTCATCAACTGGGACATCTACGCGGTGCTCCTGGCCGGGGCCGCCCTGTGGGCCATCGTGGCGCGGAAGTGGGTGTGGGCCGGGGTGTTCATCGGGCTGGGGACCGCGTTCAAGCTCTACCCTGTTCTGCTGCTGGGGGTCGTCTTCCTCGGCGCGCTGCGGGCCGACGGCGACCGTCCTGCTCGCCTGTCCGAGTGGCGCGGCTTCCTCACGGCGACGACGACGGCCGCCCTGTCCTGGCTCGCCGTCAACGTGCCGGCCATGCTTGCCGACTTCCCGGCGTGGAAGTACTTCCTGGACTTCTCCGAGGAGCGCGAGGCCGGGTACTCCTCGATCTGGTACCTCTACAACATGACGGCAGCCCAGCAGGGTGCCGCGCAGCTGAGCGCCGAGAGGGTCAACACTCTGGGCATGGTGCTCTTGGTCGCGGGGCTGCTGGCCGTCGTCGCGTTCGCCTGGTACACCCCGGTCAAGGCGCAGCCGGCGCAGC
>JAGLBH010000006.1:24837-25556 GCA_018260285.1 Arthrobacter sp.
GGCTGGTGCCCCTGGCGGTGCTGGCCGGGGTGTCCTGGCGCTGGCTGCTCGCGTGGCAGCTCGTCGAGGTGCTGCACTGGTGGGCCATGTGGGAGATCATCGCCAAGTGGACGAGCAACGGGCACCCGCAGCGCTCGCTGCCGGACGTGGTCTACATGTGGTCGGTCGCGGCCCACATCATCGCCGTGCTGGCCCTCATGGGCTGGGTGGTGGCCAAGCAGCTGGCCAAGCCCGGGCCGCCCCGCGTGTAGCGCCCCCGGTTTCTCGGGGTTCACCCGCTTGGCGTGCTCCCGCTCCGCCCGCTCCGCTCGTTCCGCCTGCTCTGCCCCCGGTTTCTCGGGGGTGCATCGTGCTGAACCCCCACTATTTTTGAGGCGCGATTCCTCTACCCCCGACTTCTTGGAGGCGCACTCGTTGCACCCCCGCAATCTTCGGGGTCCATGTCGTTGCGCCCCCGCTTTCTTGGGGGTCTCCGCTGTACACCCCCGGCTGTTCTCTAAACCCCTCGAAATTCCAGGGGTGTATGGAATATGCAGGGGTGTACAGCGGATGCCCCCGAGAAACCGGGGGTGCAGGCGCGGCGCCGTTGAGACAGGGGAAGGCATGGACGGCGGCCCCCCGAGAAACCGGGGGTATACGCGGCTAGCCTCTCCGGAAGCGGATTGCTGGTCCCGGCAGGGCAACCTCGGCTCGCTTCGCCCAGCCCCGGCCCCGGCACT
>JAGLBH010000070.1 GCA_018260285.1 Arthrobacter sp.
GAACCCCCATCACACAAGGATTTTCATGGCACCCACTGACGAACGGAGCGCCG
Organism: Arthrobacter sp.; assembly: GCA_018260285.1. Classification (GTDB taxonomy): domain Bacteria; phylum Actinomycetota; class Actinomycetes; order Actinomycetales; family Micrococcaceae; genus Falsarthrobacter. The sequence goes on from JAGLBH010000070.1 coordinate 54, forward strand.
CTCAGCCAGAGGCAGGCGAGCACTCCGCGGTCATGACGCATCGGCAGATCATGCTGGTCATGGTCGGTCTCATGTCCGGCATGTTCCTCTCCTCCCTTGACCAGACGGTTGTGGGAACGGCCATCCGCACCATCGGCGATGACCTGCACGGCCTCAACGACCAGGCCTGGGTCACCACGGCGTACCTCATCACGTCCACGATCTCCACCCCCATCTACGGCAAGCTGTCCGACATCTTCGGGCGCCGCCCCCTCTACATCTTCGGCATCGCCGTCTTCCTCCTGGGCTCGCTGCTCTCGAGCTTCTCCACGTCGATGATCATGCTGGCGGCCTTCCGCGCAGTCCAGGGCATCGGCGCAGGCGCGCTCATGTCCCTGCCCCTGGCGATCATGGGCGACATGCTCGCCCCCCGCGAGCGCGCCAAGTACCAGGGCTACTTCCTGGCCGTCTTCGGCGTCTCCTCCGTCATCGGCCCGCTCATCGGCGGCCTGTTCTCCGGCGCTGACGAGATCCTGTTCATCGCCGGCTGGCGCTGGGTGTTCCTCATCAACGTGCCGATCGGCATCGTGGCGCTGTTCCTCGTCATCTCGTTCCTCCACCTGCCGAGCTTCGGCGTCAAGCGCGAGACCCGGGTGGACTGGTTCGGGGCCTCGGCCGTCATTCTCACTCTCGTTCCGCTGCTGCTCGTGGCGGAGCAGGGGCGCACGTGGGGCTGGACGTCGTCGACCTCCCTCCTCTGCTTCGCCCTCGGCGCGGTGGGCCTCGTCGCCTTCCTCATCGTGGAGACGTGCATGGGCGACGACGCGATCATCCCGCTCAAGCTCTTCCGCTCGACGACGTTCTCCATGTCCACGGTGCTGGGCTTCCTCGTGGGCTTCGCCATGTTCGGCGCCATGATGACCATCCCGCTGTACCTGCAGATCGTCACGGGCCTGACGCCCACCGAGTCCGGCTTCGCCACGCTCCCGATGATCGGCGGCCTCATGGTGGCCTCCATCATGACGGGGCAGATCGTGGCCCGCACGGGCAAGTACCGCATCTTCCCGGTGACCGGCACGGCCTCCACGGCGGTCGGCTACACGATTCTCACCTTCATGACGATCGACAAGCCGCTCTGGTTCCTCATGATCGGCATGTTCTTCATCGGGTTCGGCCTCGGCCAGCTCATGCAGAGCCTCACGCTGGCCACCCAGGGCGCGGTCGAGCCGCGGGACATGGGCGTGGCCACGAGCGCCTCGACCTTCTTCCGCCAGATCGGCGGCACGATGGGCACGGCCATTCTGCTCTCAGTGCTCTTCTCCTCGATGCCGAGCAACATCATGCACTCCATGGGCGACCAGGCCGATCTCAAGCCGGCGCTGGCCGCGGCGACCGACCCCGGCGTCGCCTCCAACCCGTCCAACAAGGGCGTCATGGACAAGCTCTGGAACCCCATCGTGGGCCCGGTGAAGACTGAGATCCAGAAGGGGCTCGACGCCGGGGCCGCCCAGGCGAAGGCCGCCGCGGACAAGGCGGTCACCCAGAAGGTGACGGCCGCTGTCCAGGAGCAGGTCGCCGCAGGGGCCATCCCGGCGGAGGCCGCCCCCGCCGTCATCAGCGAGCAGGCGGCCAAGGCCAAGCCCGCCGCAGAGAAGCAGGCGCTCGCCGCCGCCGCCGAGAAGGCCCATGCGACGGTCAAGGACGGCCGCCTCACGGTGGACTGGTCCAACGAGGCCCAGCGCTCCTACTGGGTGGACCAGGTGGCCCCGAAGATCGCCGACAAGGTCAACAGCGGCGAGTCCTCGGGCTCCGGCACTGCGGACACGAGCACGAACGACACGTCCTTCCTCAAGGGCGCCGACGCTCGCCTGACCCGCCCGTTCATGAAGGGCTTCAACGAGTCGGCCGTGTCCATCTACTGGGTGGGCCTCGGCGTGATCTCGCTGGCCTTCCTGCTCTCGCTCTTCTTCAAGGTGCCGCCGCTGCGCCAGCACTCTGCCCTCCAGCAGATGGCGAACGACAGCGCCGACGCAACGGCTGCCGCGGCAGCCCCCGAGGAAGAGGCTGCCGCTCGCGAGGAGACCGCCCGGGAGACTCCCCGCGGAGCTCCCCGGCGGGCTATCGGCGGCTCGACCCAGGTGGATCGCCCGAAGGGCTGAGACAGCAAGGCACCCGACATAAACTCGTGCCTATGACTTCTCTGCGCTTCCCCCGACCACGACGGCTGTGGTTCCTGGGGCTCCTCCTCATCCCGCTGCTCGCGATTCCCCTCGGCCTCCTCGGCCAGGGGCGCGAGACCAGCGGGAGCGACCTGGAGACCCCCGGCACCAAGACCTCCAAAGCCCTCGTGGTCCGGGGAAGCGTGGAGAAGGTCAACCCCGTCTCCCGCACCATGGACATCCGCATCACCGTAGGCCTTCCGGATTCGCTCCAGTCCGCCGACGACGCCGATGCCCCGACTCAAGCCGTGAAGCTCTCCACCACCGCTGAGTCCGACGCCGACCTGACCTATCCCGCCGGGCGGCGCATGACGAGCCGAACCCTCCAGTTCAGCCTCGGCGAAGGGACCGTGAGCCTCTACCCCTTCGACTCCTACGACACCTCCCTCTACTTCTGGGCCACGGCTGGCGGCAAACCAGTCCCCGTGGAGGTTCAGCTCTCCCAGGCGGATCCGCTTTTCAGCCTCTCCGGCAGCGGGACCGTGAGCGACGGCGCCACCGCCGTGACCGCCCACCTGGGCCGCGCGCAGAGCAGCCAGCTGCTCGCCGTGCTCATGATGGTCATCATGTGGGCGCTGGCCCTCTCGATCTGCGCGGCCACGGTCGTGATCCTCGCGAAAAAGTCCGGCCTCGTCTGGCCGGCGATGGGCTGGATGGCCGCCACCCTCTTCGCCCTCGCCGCGTTCCGCAACATCGCGCCCGGGGCGCCTCCCATCGGCTCGCTCTTGGACTACGGGGCATTCTTCTGGGCGGAGCTGCTCGTGGCAGGCTGCCTCACCGGCGTCGTCATCTCGGGAACCCTCGTGGAGATGAAGCCCGCCGCGCAGGAGTGACGGCGAGGGCTCTGAAGTCCTCCGTGGGGAGCAGTCACTTAGAATGACCGGTATGAGCAACGACGCCATGCCTACCCCAACCGGCCCCGTGAGGACTCCCCGGCCCAAGAGCACGCGGGCGCAGATCTTCATCGCGATCGGGCTCTTTCTCTTGGGCGGGAGCACTCAGCGAGTGGCGAGCCAGCCGCAGTACTCCTCGCCGACCTCGAGCGCCCCGACCGTCTCCGTGCAGGACCAGATGTGCCGCGACTACACCAACCAGGTGCTCACGCTCGCCAAGCAGGGCTACACGGCCAAGCAGATCTCGGCGGCTTTCAACGCAGCGAAGCCTGGCACCACGGACGGCGGCCTGAGCGCTTCCGTCACGTGCGCCTCCCCGGAGGAGATCCTCCAGGCGGCTCGCTAAGAGGCGGCGATCGGCGGGGCCGGGTAGTACTCGATGCCCTTCTGAACCTCGGCCGCCCGCTCCGGGCTGGCCAGTCGGCCCACCAGGTGCAGCGCCATGTCAATGCCGGCGGAGACCCCAGCGGCGGTGATGACGTCCCCGTCGTCCACCCACCGCGAGGACGGCTGATGCCTGACGGTCGGGTCCTGGGCTGTCAGCTCGGGGAACGCGGCGTGATGGGTGGTGGCCGGGCGGTTCGTCAGCAGCCCTGCCGCCGCATAGACGAGGGCCCCTGTGCAGACGCTGGTCATGATCGCCCCCGAGCGGTGGGCCGCGCGCAGCCATTCCAGGTGCTCTTCATCCGCGAGGCGCGTCCGCGAGCCGATGCCCCCGGGCTCGACGACGACGGCCGGCGTTCCGCAGTCCGCCCTTGCTGCGGTGGCCCCGAGGAGCAGGCCCTTGGCGCAGGTGCGCGGCTGGCCGTCGTCGGACATCATGTCCACAGTCCAGCCATCCTCGGGGAACTTCTGGGTCCAGTAGGAGAGCACTTCCCACGGGCCCACGACGTCCAGCTCTTCCGCACGGTCGAAAAGGTCAATCACGATACGCTGCGCCATGCGGACAGTATGGCATGGGCCCCGCCGAGGGGAATGCGCCTCGGGTGACGCAAGGCATAGTGTTGAGGGAGACTCAGGAAAATCCCCTGGGATTCCGAGAAGAAGGAGAAGCCGTGGACCAGCTTCAGAACCAGCCCGTCGAGATTTCAAACCGCCTCAATGAGGGCGAGTGGACGCAGGAGTCGGTCGACCAGCTGCTGGAGAAGTACCGCCGGGACTTCGCAGACATGGGCGCCCAGCCGGAGGAAGTGACCGCCGAAGCCGTTCCCACGGCTGACGGAGGGGTGGACGTCAAGGCTGTCTGGAACCGCCAGGGAGCGCGCTCCTTCGAGGACTTCGGGTCCCCGGCCAGCTCCAACCACGCCAACGCGGGCGCCCTCGGGGAAGCCATCCCCGAAGGGGCGACCACCGAGGGCTCGCGCGGCCTCGGCGCCGTCTACGGAGAAGCGGACCGCTCCCCCGAGAGCCTCTGACCCGGCCCGAAAACGGAGAAGGGCCGGGCAGTCACGCCCGGCCCCTCCCCCGCCCAGCCACAGAGGCCGGCGGGAAACTCAGTGCTAGTTCTTCAGCGCTGCGACGTTGCGGTTCACTGCGGAGCGCAGGAGTGCAAGGTTTGTGCCCTCGCGGGATGCCGCAAGGTAGAGGAAGGTCGACGAGTCAAGCATCTTGATGAGGTGCAGCTGGTCGCCGAGCGTCAGGAGCATATCCTCGAGCTCGCTCTGGATGTTGAGGACGCGGATGGTCTTGTTCTTCGCCTTGACCATTTCGCTGTTGTAGGCAGAGGCAACCTCAAGGTCGAAAGCCGGAGCGGTGGACTTGGAGGCAAGCGGCATACCGGTCTCGAGGTCGACGACGGAAGCGCCGAGCATCCCCGAGATATCCGCCTGGATGTTTTCGATCAGCTGGTTCATTTCGGCCTGAGTAGCCATGTTTTCCTCTTTCTGTGGGTGCAGGGGCGGCAGAGCGGGGATGAGAAGGGGCTCCGACGCCTGGGCAGACTGCCGGTGCTGGACATCCCTGGGAACACTGATGGAGGCCATGTCTAGAACGGCCTCGTTCGGAGCTGGCATCCCATGCGCATGAAGATTCACCGGATTCGCTAGGTTTCTTGATAGTCTGCGATTCGTACATTACATGTTGTAAGGCAACCGAAATATAGCCCTGGCCCCCGCCGGGCTCCTGCCTGAAAAGCCAGTCGCCTTCATATCGTGGCGAAGTGCCATCCCCCAACATCTAAGGTGCCCTGTGACCCGCTCCAGCCACGTCTCCATCGGCGCAACCACCCAGCTGCAGGTGGCCTTCGTGGGGCCCGTCGGCGTCGGGAAGACCACCGCTGTCCGAGCGATCTCCGAGATTCCCGTGGTGAGCACGGAAGTCATGCAGTCCGCAGTGGCCATCTCCGGCCAGCCTGTCAACGGCAAGTTCACCACCACGGTGGGCATCGACTACGGCGAGTGGCAGGCCCCCACCGGACAGCGCGTCGGCATCTTCGGCACCCCCGGCCAGGTCCGCTTCTCCTCGGCCCGCACCTCGGTCATCGCCTCCCGCTCCCGCGTCATCCTCTGGGTCTACGGCAACTGGCCAGACCTGACCGAGCAGATCGAGTCGTGGATGGAGGTCATCGGAGACGAGACCCTCTACAGCCGGACCACGGTGGCGGTCACCCGCATGAGCGAGGCCCCCCAGCCTGTCAGCCTCGAAGAGCTTCAGGCCGACCTCGGCATCCGCTTCCCCGGCATCAAGATCCTCTCCGCCGACCCCCGGTCGTCCGCAGAGGTGAACCGCGTCATCATGACGGCACTGAACCTGGTATCCCCCCACGCTGAAGCAGCAGGCACATGAACGAACAGCACAGCGACGACCAGCACATGGAAGTCAGAATCGCCCCCGAGATCGCCGAGCACTGGGACATCTGGTCCAAGGTCATCGGCCGCACAGCCCTCCCCCGCCTCGAGGCCCTGCGGGAGACCATCCCCACGATGACCTCAGCCATCCTCTGCACAGCGGACGGCATGAACCTCTGCGCCATCGGAATCGAGCAGGACAACGTCGGGCGCCTCGCCGCGCTCAACAGCTCGCTCTTCGCGATCGCCGCGTCTGAGGCTGAGATCGTCTCCGACGGCACCGCCTCGCCCCAGTCCACGATGGTCCACATGTCCACCGGCCAGGGCCACATTGTTCTGGCGAGTCTGGTCCTCTCCGATCTCGGCCAGTTCCTCCTGGCCATCTCCGCCAAGGACATCCCGCTCGGAATGCTCGTAGTCCAGACCCGCCAGGCCGCCGAGGACATCCGCACGTGGCTCAAAGAGAAATCGGTTCTCGGCTAGGCCTCAAGACGGCCCTCCCGGAAGGCGGAGATGGCATGTGGGAAGAGATCCACGAAAGAACGCTCCTGGGCACGGGACCCGGCGTCTTCCGGCGCGCCTCGGACGCGCTCCTGTCCTGGAGGCTCCATGAGGCGGCCGGGGTCAGGGCGTCGCCCGCCCCAGACGGCACCGCCACGCTGAAGTTCCGGCTCTTCCCCGTTCCGGCCCCCGTTCGGATCGTCGAGGCCACCCGCGGCGCCGACGACCAGCCGGGTTCTGAGACCCGGCTGGTCTACGAGGCGCTCCCCGGCCACCCCGAAGAGGGCCTCGAGACCTTCACCGTCCGCATCGACGCGGACGGCGCCGTGTGGTGTGAGGTCCAGGCCCGCTCCCGACCTGCACGCTGGTACTCACGGCTCGGGCATCCTGCGGCCCGCGCGCTCCAGCTGCACATCACGCGCCGGTACCTTCAGGCGGCTCGGACAACAGCAGGCGCCTGACCTACTGGCCCCACGGCGTCACCCACTCGTTGGCCGGCCGGGCCTCCACGGCGGCCAGCAGGGAGGCGGCCTGCGCGCCGTCGAGCTCCTCGCGGATGATGTCCGCGTGCCCGGCGTGGCGAGCGAACTCCTGCAGGTAGTCCGCGTAGAGGTACCGGAGCGTGGCCGGCCGAGCCTCGTCCATTCCGAACCAGGGCAGCGGCCCCACGGGCAGAACCGCATCCAGGTCACCGCCGTGGCACATGGACATGTAGTCGCGGCGAACGCCGTCGAACTCTGCGAGAAGCCCGTCCAGGGTCTCGTCCTCCGCAGGCGCGAAGCTCGCGAAGAAGTCCCCCGCCCCGCCCTCATACCCGGGGACAGAGGCGTTGGAGAGCGACTGCCTCATGCAGAAACTGATGTGCTTGATGATGCCGCTGATGCTCAGAGCGCTGCGGAGGGGCTGCAGCCGGGACTGCTCGTCCGTGAGCCCGTGAGCGCTGGCGCGGATGGCGGCGAGCTGGTCGTCGAGAAAGTTCGAGAGGGTGGTGCGCTCGTCGTCGATCGAGGGGAGGTGCATGATGTTCCTTTCGTCTGCGGCAGATGCCGTGATGTCATCCTCACGCGGCATGCGGACAGGTTCGGTCCGGATTGTCGCGCAGAATGAGCTCATGGCCGAAACCACCCGCCGCGTCCTCCGCCTCCTCTCCCTCCTCGAGTCCCGCACGTCGTGGACCGCGGCCGAGCTCGCCGACCGCCTGGACACCACCGAGCGCACGGTTCGCCGCGACATCGCCCGACTTCGCGACCTCGACTACCCCGTGGAGTCGGACCGGGGGCTCGACGGCGGCTACCGCCTCGGCGCCGGACGCAAGCTCCCTCCCCTCCTGCTGGACGACGACGAAGTGGTTGCGCTCGTCGCCTGCCTGCGCATGGTTGCGCTCTCCGGAGCGGATGAGGTCGGCGAGGCCTCGCTGCGGGCGCTCACCAAGGTCGAACAGATTCTGCCGCCGCGGCTCCAGGCCATCGCCTCCGCGCTTAACCAGGCCACCGAAGCCCTCCCGCGGGATCGCCCCGAGGTGGACCTGGCCCTGCTGAAGACCCTGTCCACCGCCCAGCGCGACTGCACCCTCGTCCGCTTCGACTACTGCAAGACCTCCGGGGAGGCCAGCACCCGGGAGATCGAGCCCGTCCGCCTCTTCACACAGGGCCAGCACTGGTACATCCAGGGGTACGACCGCCTGCGCTCTGACTGGCGCATCTTCCGCCTGGACCGCATGGAGAACATCGCCCCGATGACCTGGCGCTTCGCCCCCAAGGAGGCGCCCCCGCTCAACAGCTACCGCCCGCTGGCGAGCCGGTACCCGTGCGTGGTCCAGCTCGCCATGGACATCAGTCCCGACGCGGTCGCCGCGCGCATCCCCGCCCCTCTGCGGGAGGATCTGAGAACGACGACGACGGGGTGCAGCCTCCGCGTTGCCGCCCCTGCCTGGGATGAGCTTGCGTGGCACATGCTCTCCGTCAGCCGGGACCTCGGCGTCCCGCTCATCCTGCCGGATACCCCGGAGGCGGAGCCTTTCC
>JAGLBH010000071.1 GCA_018260285.1 Arthrobacter sp.
CTGTGTTGGGCGAGTCCGGCTGCTAAGCTCAACGAAATTCTCACGGGAGTTGTTGCACCGACCCTTTGACACCACCGGGGGTTGAGCCGCCCCTTAAGACCCATTTTGCGGGAGGGGGCTGGGGCGGCCGGGGCGGCTAGCCCTCCTGCCCCGGGATGCCCTGGGCCACCTTGAAGGGGGCGCCGAAGGGATCGGTCAGCGAGGCGATGCGGCCGAAGGGGGTGTCCTCGGCCTCCTGGAGCACGGCGCCCCCGAGGGAGACGGCGGTGGTGCAGGCGGCGTCGGCGTCGTCGACACCCCAGTAGACCTGCCAGGAGGACGGGACGCCCTCGGGGAGGAACGCGGAGGCGTCCATGAGGCCGGCGGTGGCGTCGCGCCCCTCGCCCACGGTGAAGTAGCGGAACTCGGGGGTGTCGCTCATGGGGAAGAGGCTCATGCCCAGCGCCCGCGGGTAGAACTCCTGGGCGGCCGGGAAGTCGCGGGTGGCGAGCTCGAACCAGTACGGGGTGCCGGGGACGCGCAGTGCGCCGAAGCCCTTGTGCGTGCCGGACTCCCAGAGGCCGAAGACGGCGTCCCCGGAGTCGGCGACCATGGCCATCGAGCCGAGGCCCGTGAGCTCGGTGGGCGGCATGTGCACCTGGCCGCCCGCGGCGACGACGGCCTCGACGCTCGCGCTGACGTCGTCCGAGGAGAAGTAGACGCTCCACGTGTCGGGGAAGTCCGCCATCTCGGGCTCCTTGGGCATGAGGCCCGCCACGAGCTCCCCGTCCTTGAGGGCGTTGACGTAGCCGCCGAAGCTCTCGCGGGGCTCCTGGAAGGTCCAGCCGAGCACGGAGCCGTAGAACTCCCGGGCACGGGGCAGATCGGTGGTGATGAGGTCGGCCCAGACGGGGTCTCCCTGGGCGAAGGTCGGGCGGGCGGAGGGCGTTGCGGCCATGGGAAGGTCCTTTGCGGGAGGCGGGGAAAAGCAGCGGTTGAACCACATCCTAGACCGCAGACCTCCGGCTCGGGAGGGGGGGAACCCTGCCATAAACTGGATGCATGCCAGTCTTCAGAAACGCTCGCGCCGCATCCCTTCCCGCCAAGCTCTCCCGTTCGTGGCTGCTGGCCTCGGCGGTCGATGAGAAGAACTTCGCCCCGGCCCTGGCCTCGGAGGCGGACTCGGTCATCTTCGACATGGAGGCGGCCGTTCCCGAGGACGGCAAGGACGAGGCGCGCGACCGCGTGGTCGAGGCCCTCTCCACGGGCATGACCGCCTGGGTGCGCGTCAACGGCAAGGACACGGAGCACTGGGCCAAGGACCTCGCCGCCCTCTCGAAGGCCCCCGGCCTGCGCGGCGTCATGCTCGCGATGACGGAGAAGCCCGAGCAGGTCACCCACACCGCCATGCGCCTGCGGGCCGGCACGCCGGTCCTGGCCCTCATCGAGTCCGCCATCGGCATCGAGAACGCCACCCAGATCGCCCTGGCCCCGGGCACGTTCCGCCTGGCGTTCGGCGTCAACGACTTCCGCAAGGACACGGGCATCTCCGAGGACCCGATGGCCCTGGCCTATGCGCGCTCCCGCCTGGTCATCGCCTCCCGCGTGGGCGAGCTGCCCGGCGCGATCGACGGCCCCTCGGGCGGCCTCTCCGGGGCCGAGCTGGCGGAGGCCTGCGAGGTGACCCACAAGATGGGCATGACGGGCAAGCTGCTCCTCTCCCCGGACCAGGCCGTCGACATCAACAAGGGCCTGGCACCCCAGGAGGACGAGATCTCCTGGGCCCACGACCTCCTCGAGGCCCACGCCAAGGGCGCCAAGGTCGGCGACGGCTCCTACCTGCCCCGCCTGGCCCGCGCCAAGAAGATCGCCGACCTCGCCGACTCCTACGGTCTCTGGAACGCCTGATCCCGCTCCGGCCCCGTCCGCGTTACCCCGCGTTCACCCGGGCCTGGCACGCTGGGCCGCATGGCTGGCAGATTCGTGGCGATCGGGGACTCCTTCACTGAGGGCCTGGGGGACTGGAACCCCCGCTTTCCCAACGGCTGCCGCGGCTGGGCGGACCGCGTGGCCCGGCAGCTGGCCAAGCAGGACCCTGCCTGGACGTACGCCAACCTCGCCATCCGCTCCCGCCGCCTGGACCGGATTATCGACGAGCAGCTCGAGCAGGCGCTGGCCCTCAGGCCCACGCTCGTCTCCTTCTACGCCGGGGGCAACGACCTCCTCGAGCTCAGCGCGGACGTGCCCGCCCTCATGGAGCGCTACGAGCAGGCGGTCGTCCGCATCCGGGAGTCCGGGGCGCAGGCGCTGCTCTTCACGGGGTTCGACGTCGCCCTGACCCCTCTCGTGGCACCCCTCCGCCGGCGGAACTGGGAGTTCAACGACGCCGTGCGCCTCATCGCCGCCCGCCACGACTGCCTCCTCGTGGACTACTGGAGCTTCGAGGAGTTCTCCCGCCCCGAGTACTGGGGCAGCGACCGCCTCCACATGACGGCCCTCGGCCACCGGCAGCTCGCCCGGCGCGTGCTCGAGGAGCTCGGCGTTCCCCACACGATCATGGACGAGGACGACGACGACGCCCGGCTCAAGGCCGCCCCGCGCGGCAGGCTTGCCCCGGTGCGGGCGGTGGGCCGCGCCGTGGCGAGCGAGCACGCGTGGATGACCACCTGGGTGCTGCCCATGTTCGCTCGCCGGCTCGCGGGGGTGACCCTGGGGGACAGCCTGGAGCCGAAGTGGCCCGTGCCCATTCGCCCGGCGCGGGGCATGAAGTGGAATGCGCGCAGGCGGGCCCGTCTGAGCGTCCCGCCGGGGACCTTCGTGGATCCGGCCGATGTCGAAAGCCTGCGCCGTTCGGCGTAAAATGGGTGATTCTGGCTCTTTTCCCTACCGGACGGTTTGTTCATGGGCATCCTCCCTTTCAATTTCTTGAAGTCCCGGCAGCCCCGCGCTGTTGTGCCGGCCCCCTCGGAGTCGGCCGTGATGACTCACGGCGGCTCGAGCACGCTCGCGCGCCGTGCCGAAAACCCGGCTCCGCCGGTGGGCGGCGTGTGGAATGACGGCCTGGGGCGCGTCGGCTCGCGCGCGGCGCAGATCCTGCTCATCGGAGTGCTCGCATACTTCGTCGTCAAGGGCCTCGTGGCCATCAACGTCATCGTCATCGCGGTGGTCGTCGCCACGATTCTGGCCTGTGCGCTGAGCCCCGTCGTGGGCTGGATGCGCAAGGAGGGCATGGGCCGCCTCCCGGCGGCGATCACGACCTTCATCGGATCGATCCTGCTGCTCGCCGGCGTCATCTGGCTCGTGGTGGAGTCGGTCCTGAGCCAGTCGGGGACGCTCCTGCAGCAGTCCCTCACGGGCTTCGAGAAGATCCAGGCCTGGGTCAACACCCTGCCGTTCTCGGTGACGAACGACCAGATCCAGCAGTGGCAGGCCAAGCTGACGGAGACGCTCTCCTCCTCCACCGCCACCCTCTCCCAGCAGGCGCTCAGCGGCCTCTCCGTTGTGAGCAGCTTCGTCCTCATGGCCGTCGTCCTCTTCTTCTTCCTCCTGGACGGGCCTCGGATCTGGAAGTTCATCGTGGACTTCGTCCCGGCGCGCTACGAGTCCCGCTTCGTGGAGGCCGGCCGCGGCTCCGTGAACGTCCTGGGCCAGTACATCCGCGGCACGGCCGCCGTCGCCTCGATCGACGCAGTCTTCATCGGCGCGGGCCTCGTGGCCACGGGTGTTCCCCTCGCCGTCCCCCTGGCGATCATCACGTTCCTCGGCGCGTTCGTGCCGGTCGTCGGCGCCGTGGTCGGCGGCATCTTCGCGGCGCTCGTGGCGCTCGTGACCAAGGGCGTCTCCACGGCGATCATCGTCACGATCATCGTGGTCCTCGTGCAGCAGATCGAGGGCAACATCCTCCAGCCCCGCCTCATGGGCGACGCGCTGAGCCTCCACGGCCTCGTCATCCTCCTGACGCTGGCCGCAGGCTCCACGATCGGCGGCATCGCAGGCGCTGTGCTCTTCGTCCCGATGACCGCCGTCGCCTGGCACTGGATCAAGGTCTTCCGAGGCAGGGGAGCCCCGATCATGCCCGAGGACGAGATCAAGCAGGCCAAGAAGGAGCAGAAGAAGGCAGAGAAGGAAGCCAAGAAGGCCGCCAAGCGCGCCGAGCGCGAGGCCGTGGCCTGATCATGGACTTCAACCTCGTCACGCTGCTGGCCGCGCTGGCCGTCGCCGCCGGCGTGTTCTTCACGATCGTCCCGGTGCTGCCGGGCTCCCTCATCGCGCTGCTCGGCCTCCTGGGCTGGGCCGTCGCGGAGGGCAACTCGGTGGGGTGGACGGTCTTCGCGGTCTCCGGACTCCTCCTGGCCGCGGGCGCCGCAGGGCAGCTCGTGCTGACCGGCCGCACGATGAAGCGCCGGCAGATCCCCGGCACGAGCGTCTTCGCGGGGGCTGCCGCCGGCGTCGTCCTCATGTTCTTCATCCCCGTGGTGGGCCTGCCGATCGGGTTCGCGGCCGGCCTCTTCGTCATGGAGTTCCTGCGGCAGAGGGACGTCCAGAAGGCGGTCTCGTCGAGCGCGGCGGCCCTCAAGGCCACCGGAGCGGGAATCCTCGTGGAGTTCGGCCTGGCCTCCCTCGCAGCGACGATCTTCTTCGCTGCGCTCGTCTTCTCCTCCCAGGTCTAGGCGTCTCGGGGGCTCCGGGGGCGGGCCGGCCCAGGCCGTCCCCGGGGCTTCACGGGAAGTTCATGAGGCCGCCTCAGACGTGCGCGGGGGCGTTCACGGCTCATCCCTAGTGTGGGGGAGCCCTGCTCGCTCTCACAGAGGACTTCTCATGCTTCCCCTGAACACCCGCACCTGCCTCTTTCTCACGCTCGGGGCGGTGACGCTCGCGGGCGTCGGCGCTCCGGCCTCCGCGCACGCCCCGGCTCCGGCCTCCTCGCAGACGACGACGGCGCCCGCCCCGACGGCACCTGCTTCGACCGTGCAAGCCCCGGCCGTGCCAGGCCGCTCGGTCAGCTTCGCGCTCTTCGGCGACACCCCCTACGGGGACGCGCAGATCGCGGCCTTCCCCTCGACCATCCGGCAGATCTCCACGGCTCCGGGCATCCGGTACGCCGTCCACGTCGGGGACATCAAGAACGGCTCCACCCGCTGCGACACCGAGTACTTCCGCTGGGTCCGCACGGTCTTCGACACGTCCCGCGTGCCCCTCGTCTACACCCCGGGCGACAACGAGTGGACGGACTGCCACCGCGCGAACAACGGCTCCTACAACCCCCTCGAGCGCCTCTCCGCGCTCCGCACCGTCATGTACAACCGGGACGGCTCGCCGCTGGGCCGCGGCCACCTGAAGGTCCGCACCCAGGCGCGAGCCGGAATGCCGGAGAACGCCGAGTGGGAGACCAACGGGGTCCGCTTCGCCACGGTCAACGTCCAGGGCTCGCACAACGGCCTGGACCCGTGGACCGGCCTCGGCAAGACCCAGGTCACCCCCGAGCAGCAGGCGGAGTTCACCGCCCGCATGGCGGCCAACACGGCTCAGATCACCCGCCAGTTCGACCGCGCCAAGCACGAGAAGAACACCGCCGTGGCCATCGTCCTCCAAGCCGACATGTTCGACTCCTACCTCGCGAGCGACCCCGCCGCCGCCCGCGCCGCCTTCGGCCCGATCATCAAGGCGATTGCCGACGGCGCCCGCACCTCCGGCAAGCCCGTCTACATCCTCAACGGGGACAGCCACTCCTACAAGCAGCTCAACCCTCTCGCCCCGGGCTCGGCCTGGCTGGGGGTGTACGACGTCGCGCCCGTCTCCACCCTGACCCAGGTGACGGTGGAGGGAGCGGCGACAGTCCACGAGTTCACGAAGGTCACCATTCAGGCCCCGGTGGCTGTGCGGAAGGGCTTCGCTCCGCTCACCTTCACGCGCGTGCCGCTGAGCTAGGCCGGCGCTGAGCCGTCAGAGCGCTCTGGGCGGGCGGCTGCGCTCTGCAGCCGCCCGCAGCCGTGCGATCGCGGGGTCTCTGGGAGACATGCCGAGAGAAGGTTAACTTTTGGCAAACTTTCTCTGAAGAGACTCCGCGATCGCCTTTTTCGTCTTGGAACTTCCTGGGAATCCCTCATGCTTAACGTATGGGTCCCGAATTCATCATCCTCCTTCTGGTCATCGTCACGGCGCTGGCCTTCGACTTCACCAACGGCTTCCACGACACCGGCAACGCCATGGCGACCTCCATCGCCACGGGCGCTCTCAAGCCCAAGGCTGCTGTTGCCCTCTCCGCTGTCCTCAACCTCGTCGGCGCGTTCCTCAGCGTCGAGGTGGCTCTCACGGTGACGAACGCCGTCATCAACATCCAGGGCAAAGACGGCGCCCCCAAACCCGAGTTCCTCGCCAACAACGGCGAGCAGCTCCTCATGATCGTCCTCGCCGGCCTCGTCGGCGGCATCCTCTGGAACCTCCTCACCTGGCTGCTGGGCCTTCCCTCCAGCTCGTCCCACGCACTCTTCGGCGGGCTCATCGGCTCCGCCATCGCCGCCCTCGGCTTCGCGGGCGTCAACTGGCAGGGTGACGGGACCAAGCTCGGCGGCGTCGTCGGCAAGGTCATCCTCCCGGCCCTCGTCTCCCCGATCATCGCGGGCATCGTCGCGGGCATCGGCACGTGGCTCATCTACAAGATCACCGCCTCCGTGGCTGACCGCTACAAGGAGAACGGCTTCCGCTGGGGCCAGATCGGCTCCGCCTCGCTCGTCTCCCTCGCCCACGGCACGAACGACGCTCAGAAGACGATGGGCGTCATCACCCTGGCCCTCATCGCCGCAGGCCAGTGGCACTCCACCACGGGCGTTCCCCTCTGGGTCAAGCTCGCCTGCGCCTTCGCGATCGCCCTCGGCACCTACCTCGGCGGCTGGCGCATCATCCGCACCCTGGGCAAGGGCCTCGTGGAGATCACCTCTCCTCAGGGCATGGCCGCTGAGTCCGCCTCTGCTGCCACGATCCTCGTCTCGAGCCACCTCGGCTTCGCTCTCTCCACCACCCACGTGGCCACCGGCTCCATCCTCGGCACCGGCCTGGGCAAGCCCGGCGCGCAGGTTCGCTGGGGCGTGGCAGGCCGCATGGTCCTCGCCTGGATGATCACCCTCCCGGCCGCCGGCCTCGTCGGCGCGCTGACCTACTGGATCGGCTCGACGATCTCCGGCCTGGCCGGCGCTCTCGTGGTCTTCGCGATCCTCGTGGCCTTCTCCGTCTACATGTACATCCGCTCCCGCCGCAGCGCCGTGGACCACAACTCGGTCAACGACGAGTGGGACGACGCCCCGGCTGCTCCCGCCGCCGAGCGCCAGACCGCCTCCGTCTAAGCCCCAGATTAGGAACGTCTCTCATGAAGAATCTCGAATTCGCCGCTCAGGCGGCCTGGCAGGTGCTCGCCATCGGGCTCCTCCTCGGGGCAGGGCTCCCGGCACTGTTCGCCGTCGGCATCAAGTCCCTCGCCTGGGGCACAGCGCACGAGACCACCGGGGAAATGCAGCCCCACCCCCTCGGCAAGGCTCTCGCCTACGTGTGCTTCGGCCTGGTCCTTCTCGCCGTGCTCATGGGCATCACGCTCATCGTCGCCAGCGGCTTCGGCATGCAGGTCGACTTCTCCCACGGCTTCCCGACCTTCGTCAAGAAGCACTGACGGGCTCGGGAGCAGCCCTATGAATGTCATCGTGGCCAAGGCCCTCGAGTGGCTCCGGGCGGGATACCCCACCGGCGTCCCGAGCACGGACTACCTGCCCATTTTCGCCCTTCTCCGCAGGAAGCTCTCTGAGGAGGAGGTCCAGGAAGTGGCCAAGGAGCTCATCGCCCTGCAGCCGCTCGAGGAAGACCGAGTGGACGCAGGCGTGGAGATCACCAAGGTCACCGATGACATGCCCCACGAGGAGGACCTGCGCCGGGTCCTGGAGCGCCTGGAGGGCACGGAGATCCCTCCCGAGCTCCGCTGAGAAACCCCTCGCCCAGAGGGGCCTCGGCCCCTAGACTGGGAGCGTGAACCTCCTCCAGCGCCGAATCCGGGCAGCCTTCGGGCTCGCCGCCGCTCTCGCTCTCGTGAGCGGGTGTTCGACGCCGCAGGGCCCGTCCGCCGGACAGAGCCCCTCCGAATCCTCCGCACAGGCCCCTGCCAAGACCTCTTCCCAGAGCTCTTCGCAGGGGCCTTCAGCGTCTGCGGGGCAGGTCAACAACTCC
>JAGLBH010000072.1 GCA_018260285.1 Arthrobacter sp.
GGGTCCGCACCGCGTAGGCGAACTCGGTGGTGCTGCCGCTGAGCGAGCGGGTGTCAACCCAGTCCGCCTGCATCCCGTTGACGGTGAAGGAGAGCCTGTCCACCAGGCGCAGGTCCCCGGCGTAGATGCCCTCGGCGCTCGGGGGCGCTGCGCTCTCGGTGTGCCCGGCTCCTCCCATGCTGCCGTCCCGGGCGGCCCAGGCCTGGACGGGGGCGCAGAAGGCGCCGGCGAGATGGGCGAGGAAGGGCTGGCTCTGGGTCATGGAACCTTCTGGGGCGAGGGCGGAGGGTCTGCGCGTCCACCCTATCCGGCTCGTGCGGGAGCCGTCGTGCCCGAAATCGGGCAGATTCTTGGCGCTCGCGGGCGCGACGGGCAGGATCGAGGTATGTCAGACCCAGAACTCGTCGATCGCATCGCCGTGACCACGGGGCTTCCGCCCACGGTGGCCCGGCGAGTGATCGAGGACGTCGTCGCCTGGTACGCAGAGTCGGTCGAGGATTACGTCCGACGCCGCCACGCGCACCTTCAGCTCTACGGAACCCGGAACGCAGAGGCCTTTCGCATCATCGCGGCAGAGCTCCGCGAGCGCCCCGTCAAGGCCCCCGAGCTCTCAGAGCGCCAGTTGCGGCGCATCGTCTACGGGTAAACCCGCCACCCTCGTCAGGAGACACCCCATGTGTGGAATCGTCGGCTACATCGGCAGCCAGCCCGCCGCCCCCTTTCTCATCGAAGGCCTGAGCCGCCTGGAGTACCGCGGCTATGACTCGGCGGGGATCGCCGTCCTCACCCCGCAGAAGAACGGCCAGCCCGCCAAGACCACCGCCGTCCGCGCGGTGGGTCGGGTCCGCCTGCTCGAGGAGGCCCTGCCGCAGCGTATGTCCGGCACAGTCGGCATCGGCCACACCCGGTGGGCCACGCACGGCCCAGCCGCTGAGCGCAACGCCCACCCCCATCGTTCCGAGGACGGGCGCATCAGCGTGGTGCACAACGGGATCATCGACAACGCGGCCTCGCTCCGGGCCCAGCTGGCGGCGGCCGGCGTCGAGCTCTCCAGCGACACGGACACCGAGGCCCTGGCGCATCTCATCGCCCGGTCACCCGCCGAGACCCTCGAGGAGGCCGTTCTCTCCACTCTCGAGAAGGTCACGGGCACGTATGCGCTCGCGGTCATGGACGAGCGTCATCCGGATCGGATCGTGGTGGCCCGCAGCGGCTCGCCCCTCATCCTCGGGATCGGGGAGAAGCAGATGTTCATCGCGAGCGACGCCGCCGCCCTCGTGCGGCACACGGACCAGGTGGTCCACCTGGACGACGGCGAGCTGGCCACTGTCACGGCGGGCTCCTTCCGGACGTTCGACCGGCATGCGAACACCACGGATCGGGTGCCCGTGGAACTGGCCGTGGCCGCCGAGGACCTGGAGCTCAGCGGGCACGAGCACTACATGTCCAAGGAGATGCGGGAGCAGCCGGACGCGGCGGAGATGGTGCTGCGCGGTCGGCTCGACGAGCGGTTCGCCACGTCCCGGCTCGACGGGCTGGGGCTGGACGCGCGGGAGCTGCGCTCCTTCCGGCGGGTGAAGATCCTCGGGTGCGGCTCCGCCTACTACGTGGGGCAGATGGGCGCCCAGCTCATCGAGGACCTCGCCCGCCTTCCAGCGGATGCGGAGGCCGCCTCAGAGTTCCGGTACCGGCAGCCGATCATCGAGCCGGACACCCTGTACGTGGTGGTCAGCCAGAGCGGCGAGACAGCGGACACCGCCTTCGCCGTGAGCGAGATCCGCCGGAAGGGCGGCCGGGTGATCGGGCTCATCAACGTCGTCGGATCCACGATCGCCCGAGAGGTGGACGGGGGCATCTACCTGCATGCGGGGCCGGAGATCTCCGTGGCCTCCACGAAGGCGCTGACGAACATGGGCCTGGCATTCGGCCTGCTGGCGCTGCACCTGGGCCGCCTGCACGACCTCTCCTATGCGGACGGGATGCGCATCCTCAAGGGGCTCGAGCGGATCCCGGGCCAGATCCGGGAGATCTTCGCCTCGGAGCCGCACATCGAGCAGCTCGCCCTGCAGCTCTCCACCGCGCAGAGCGTCTTCTACATCGGCCGCGTCCGGGGCTTCCCGGTGGCCCGCGAGGGGGCGCAGAAGCTCAAGGAGATCAGCTACATCCATGCGGAGGCCTACCAGACGAGCGAGCTGAAGCACGGCCCCCTGGCGCTCATCACGGAGCGCATGCCCACGGTCGCGATCATTCCGGACGACGACCTCACCTCGCGCAACATTGCCGCCGCAGAGCAGGTTCTGGCCCGCAAGGGGCCGCTCGTCGCGATCACGCACCCCGGCGTGGACCTGGCCCCGCTGGGCGTGGAGTCGATCGTCGTGCCGAAGAGCGAGCCCGAGCTGGACCCGATCCTCCTGACGATCCCCACCCAGCTGCTGGCCTACCACGCAGCCGTGGCACTGGGGCATGACATCGACAAGCCGCGCAACCTGGCCAAGTCCGTCACGGTCGAGTGACCGGGGGCGGTCGCCCCAGGCCCGTCAGCGCCCGGCGCGCCCCTGGAACTGGTCCATCGAGGAGTAGACCTGGAAGACCCGACCGGCCACCACGTCCCACGCGGCGGTCGGCAGGGTGCCCCGGAGGGACATGCTCAGCTTGACCGTCCAGGGCTTGGTGACGAGGGGCGTCCCCCGGAGCATGCCCTCCCACGCGGCGTCCACGGCGGCCTCCGGCGTCATGATGGGCGTGAGGAGGGGGCCGCGGGCGCCGTCGAACATCCCCGTGGAGACGTAGCTCGGGCAGAAGGTCGTCACGCGGATGTGGCTGTGGCCCTCGCGGCCCAGCTCGAGGCGGAGGGACTCGCTCCAGCCGATGACCGCCCACTTGGACGCCGCGTACACGCTCATCCGCGGGTTGGGCAGGGTGCCTGCGGCGGAGGCCACGTTGAGGATGCGCTTCTCGCGGGCAGTGTCTGCGAGCATGTCCGGCAGGAACTCGCGGGTGATCCACATGGGGGCGAGCGTGTTGATGCGCATGGTCGCCTCGATGTCCCGCGCGGGGTCGTGCTCCCAGAAGAGGGACCCGCGGACGATGCCCGCGTTGTTGACGAGAATGTCCGGGGACCCTGTGGCCGCGCGCGTCTCCTGGGCGGCGCTCACGATGGCCTCGGGGGAGGAGACGTCGACGCCGAAGGCCCGGACCGTCGTCCTCTCCGAGGAGAGCTCGGCGGCCAGGGCGGTGGCGGCCTCGAGGTTCACGTCCCAGATGGCGATGCTCCGGGCGCCTTCGGCGGCAGCCCGGCGGACGTAGAGCTCGCCCATCCCGCTCGCGCCTCCCGTCACGAGCACTGAGGCGCCCTGCACGGGGCTGGGCCCGGAGGGGGTCGCGGAGGAGGGCTTGGCGGCGGAGCGGGCGGCAGTCAGGGCGCGTGCGGGGAGCGAGGGAATCTTCATGTGATGTAGCTTACTCTGGGCTGGCGCGGTGGTTGCCACGCCTAGGCCCAGCGCCGCACAGCCCACCGCTCCACGAGCCCGAGAAGAGCATCAGTCGCCTTCCCCAAGACCGCCAGGAGGATGATGGCGAGGAACAGCCGATCAGTCCGCCCGTTGTTCTGGGAGTCGATGAGGAGGAAGCCGAGGCCCATGGAGGAGGCGATGAGCTCTGCCGCCACCACGAAGAGCCAGGCCTGGGCGAGCGCCAGCCGGAGACCCGAGAACAGCGCGGGAATCACGGCGGGCAGCTGAACAGTTCTCAGCAGCTCTGTTCCGTGAAGGCCGAACGTGCGGGCCATCTCCACGAGTCGCGGGTCCACATGCCGGAGAGCCGAATAGACGGTCGTCATGATCGGGAAGAACGCCCCGATCGCAATGAGCGTGACCTTGGAATCCTCCCCGATCTTGAGCCAGAGGATGAGCAGAGGCACCCAGGCGAGGGAGGGAACGGCTCTCAGCGCTCCGAAGAGAGGGCCCATGAGCCGGTCTGCCCATCGAGACAGCCCCAGCAGAGAGCCCACGGCGATGCCCAGGAGGCTGCCGATCGCGAATCCCAGAAGCACGCGCTGGGTTGAGATCCACATGTGGGGAAGGAGCTCGCCTCGTCCGATGAGGTCAGACCCGGCCTGCACTACGGCGCTCGGCCTGGGCAGCTGCACTGGTGAGAGCAGACCGGCAGAGGCTGTCAGCTGCCAGGCGATCAGCAGGAGAACGGGCACGATGAGGCCAGCGCCGAGCTGCCCCGTCGTCGTCGCCCACCGCGAGGAGGTGCCAGCGCGCTTGACTGAGCTCACGCGGTGCCCTTGACGCGGGACGCATCCGCCTGAGAGGCGTAGGTCGGGTCGAGCAGGGAGGAGATCGCAGAGTCCACGGCGCCCTGGCTGGAGACGTCACCGCCCTGGACGAGGAACGGCCCCACAGCCTTGAGGACCTGTGCCTGGGCCTCTCCGGGAACCCCGCTGACGGAGAGGTTCGAGCGCTCGCTGATGACCTTTGTGGCCACGGCATGGTCCAAGCCGGCTTCGGCGGCCAGGATGTCAGCCGTCTCGGACGGATTCCTGAGCGCCCACGCGCGTGCCTTCTCATAGGCGTCCACAACAGTCTGTGCCAGCGCGGGGGACGTTTTGAGGAAGTCTTCGTGGGCGTTGAGGAATCCGTAGGTGTTGAAGTCCACATTGCGGCTGAAGAGCGTTCCTCCCTGGGTCTCGGCCCCGGCCATGATGGGGTCCAGACCGGCCCAGGCGTCAACAGAGCCGTTCTGCGCTGCCGCCCAGCCGTCGGCATGCTGGAGGTTCTGCACGGTGACGTCCTGGGAAGTCAGCCCGTTCTTGGCCAGTGCCTGGAGGAGGAAGAAGTACGGGTCCGTGCCCTTGGTGGCGGCCACCTGCTTGCCCTTGAGGTCAGCCACCGTCTTGATGGGCGAGCCCTTGGGCGCGACGAGCGCCGCCCACTCCGGCTTGGAGAAGATGGAGACGGTCTTGATGGGGGAGCCGTTGGACCGGGCCAGGAGCGCTGCTGACCCCGCTGTCGAGCCGACGTCGATGGCATGGGCGCGAAGCGCCTCATTGGCTTTGTTGGACCCGGCAGACTTGACCCACGCAACCGTCACGCCTTTGTCTTTGAGCGTCTCCTCAAGCCAGCCCTTCTTCTTGAGGACCAGGCTCAGGGGGTTGTACGTGGCGTAGTCCAGGGTGAGCGTGGACGATCCGGCTCCGGAGGCGGCTGCTCCGGAGCCTCCGCTGCCCTCTCCTGAACATGCGGCCAGTCCCGCCCCGGTGACAGCAGCGAGTCCGAGTCCGAGAGCTGAGCGGCGTGTAAGGCTTGAGACGGTGTGGCTCATGATGGTGTGTCCTCAGAACGTGGTTGACGTGCGGGTGCTGGGGTATGGTGGGCGTCGACGCCGAGGGCGCCGAGCAGGAAGGCTCTCAGCTCTCCGTGACGGGCGCCCGCCCGATCGCGCGGCCTCGGCTCCGCGATGCTGACATCGTGGACGACGGCGGAGCCCGTGCGCGCTGGAGCCTCCTCGAGAAGGCTGGCCTCGCTGTCTTCGCCCGGCACGCCGAGCACGAGAATGCGGTCTGCGAGGACGAGCGCCTCGTCGACATCGTGTGTCACGAGGAGAACCGTGGCTGGGTAGCGACGGTGGAGCTCCACGAGGAGATCCTGCATTTTGAGCCGGGTCAGGGCATCGAGCGCGCCGAAGGGCTCATCCAGCAGGAGCACCCCGGGCCGACGGGCCAAAGCCCGGGCCAGAGAGGCGCGCTGGGCCATGCCCCCGGAGACCTGCTTGGGGCGCAGGTCTGCGCGGTCGGCCAGCTCGACGGCGGCCAGCAGCTCCTCCACGCGGGCGCGGCCCTCTGCAGAGCCGGTTCCCCTGGGGAGGCCCAGGGCGACGTTCTCCCGGATCGACTTCCAGGGAAGAAGTCGCGGCTCTTGGAAGGCCACTGCTGTCCGCTCGCTGAGGCCGCGCGTGGGCACTCCTCCCAGGGCAACAGTCCCGGAGGCGGGCGAGTCCAGACCGGCGACGAGCCGGAGAAGCGTGGACTTGCCGCAGCCGGAAGGGCCCAGCAGCGCCACCACCTCTCCGGCGGAGGCTTCCAGGGAGAGATCATCGAGCACAGTTCGCTCGCGCCCTCCCTGGAGGAACCGCTGAGTGACCCTCGTGAGAGAGACCGGAAGCGGAGTGGCGGCCAATGTCACGCCAGCACCTGCCGCCGGCTCGAGATGACCCCCGTGTTGAACCCGGCGAGGTGGAGGCCGCCGTGGAACCGGGCGTGCTCGATCTTGACGCAGCGGTCCATGACCACGGGGTGGCCGGAGGCCTCGGCGTCGCGCGCCACCCCCTCGTGCCAGGAGCCCAGCTGGAGCCAGACCGCCGGCCTGGCCCCGGATGCGGTGGGCCCGAGGGCCTTGATCTCCTCGAGCACCCCGGGCAGGTCCGCGTCCTTGCGGAACACGTCCACGATGTCCGGGACCTCCGGCAGGTCCGCGAGGGTCTTGTAGACCGGCTGCCCCAGGATCTCGTCCACCACGGGGTTGACGAAGTACACGGTGTACGGGGACGAGGAGAGCAGGTAGGTGGCCACGAAGTAGCTCGCGCGGGAGGGCTTGTTGCTCGCCCCCACGATCGCGATGGACCTCGCGCGGCGGAGCAGTGCGAGGCGCTCCGGGGCGCTCGGCCCCTCCCACGTGCGCATGTCGGAGCTCATCGGCGCACCCCCGTGGCCTGGGTGAGGGCCTGGTCCAGATCCCACAGGATGTCCTCGACGTCCTCGAGACCGATCGAGAGGCGGATGAGGTCGTCCGGCACGCCGGCGGCGATGAGCTGCTCGCCGCTCAGCTGCTGGTGGGTGGTCGAGGCCGGGTGGATCGCGAGGCTCTTGGCGTCCCCGATGTTCGCCAGGTGGCTGAAGAGCTCCAGCGCGTTGATGAAGGCCGCCCCGGCCTCGCGCGGCGTCTCGGACGTCACACCGAAGCTGAAGACGGACCCCGGGCCCAGGGGGAGCAGGTCCGCCGCGCGCTCGTGCTGCGGGTGTCCCTCGAGGCCGGCGTAGTTGACGTACGCCACGCGCGGGTCGGAGGCCAGCCACTCGGCCACCGTGCGCGTGTTGGCCAGGTGGGCGTCGAGCCGCTGGGGCAGGGTCTCGATGCCCTGGAGCAGCTGGAACGCGGAGAACGGCGAGAGCGCCGGCCCGATGTCCCGCAGCTGCTCGCAGCGCACCTTCGTGAGGAACCCGTACTCGCCGAAGTTCGCCCACCACTGGATGCCCCCGTAGCTCGGCACGGGCTCGGTGAGGCCCGGGAACTTGCCGTTGCCCCAGTTGAACGTCCCGGACTCGATGATCACGCCGCCCAGCGTGGTCCCGTGCCCGCCGAGGAACTTCGTGGCCGAGTGGATGACGATCGTCGCCCCCAGCTCGAGCGGGCGGATGAGGTAGGGCGGCGTGAGCGTGGCGTCCACGATGAGCGGCAGGTCGTGCCGGGCCGCCAGCTCCGCGAGGCCCCTGATATCCGCGATGTCGCCCGAGGGGCTGGCGACGACCTCCGTGAAGATCACCTTGGTCTCGGGGCGGATGTGCTGCTCGAAGTCCGCGGCGTCGTTGCTGTCCACGAACGTGGTGTCGACGCCGAAGCGGCGCAGCGTGACGTCGAGCTGCGTGACCGTTCCGCCGTACAGCTTGGAGGAGGCCACGATGTGGTCCCCCGTGCCGGTCAGGGCCGCGAGCGTCAGGAAGATCGCGCTCATGCCGGAGGCCGTGGCCACCGCGCCGATGCCGCCCTCGAGGGAAGCCAGGCGCTCCTCGAACGCGGCGACCGTCGGGTTGCCGATGCGGGAGTAGATGTTGCCGTACTTCTGGAGAGCGAAGAGGTTGGCGGCGTCGTCCGTGTCCTTGAAGACATAGGAGGCCGTCTGGTGGATGGGGATGGCCCGCGAGCCGTGCTCGGCGTCGGGCGTGCCGCCGGCGTGGAGGGCGCGGGTGCGGAACCCGAAGGCCCGCTCTTTCTGGGGGCTGTCCTGGCTCATGCTGCGTTCTCCTCGGTGGTCTGGGTCTTCTCGGCCGGCAGGGTGGCGTTGGCGGCCGCGGTGGCCTCCTCAGCGCTCACGCCGGGGACGTTCGGGATGAGATCGGT
>JAGLBH010000073.1 GCA_018260285.1 Arthrobacter sp.
GTCTCCACACAGCGCGATTCTGAAAAAGCGCTCATCGACCTCAAGAAGAGCGAGCTCGCCGCTGACCCCGAGGGCGAGCTGGACAACCTCGCTCACATCTACATGGAGAAGGGCCTCGACGAGAAGACGGCCCACGACGTCGCCACCCAGCTCTCCGCCGGCGACCCCCTCCGCGCGCACGCCGACGCCTACCTGGGCCTCGACCCCGACGAGCTCACGAGCCCGATGGCCGCCGGCCTCTCCTCGCTCCTGGCCTTCCCGCTGCTCGCCATTCTTCTGCCCGGCCCGGACCTGCGCGTGCCGATCACGCTCGTGGCCGTCATCATCACGCTGGCCATCACGGGCTTCATCTCCGCGAAGATCGGCCTGGCCCGCCCGCTCCCGGCGATTATTCGCAATATGACCGGCGGCACGCTCGCCATGGGCATCACCTACTTCGTCGGCAGCCTTGTGGGCCACGCGCTGTAACCCCTGCTCACCTGAGAAAGGGCGCCTTCCCGGCTGGGAAGGCGCCCTTTCTTCTGTCTGCGGGAGACGACGACGGCGGGGCTGCTGCGAGGAGCGCCGCGTCAAGAAGCATCCCAGCCTCACCTCTCCCCCTGCCCCCACCGCAGATACATCTGACCTTTCAGAAGAAAATGTTGTACAGATCACCCTTCCTGTGTGTAGCATCAATCTAAACATTAGATGTATCTGGCCTTCGGGCCGGGTTGTGGAGGGAGTCATCAGTGTCCCCAGATCAGGCCGCGCCTCTGCTTGAGGTGCGCGGCGCAGCAAAGGCGTTCCCCGGGGTGAAGGCGCTGGACGGCGTCGACCTCACGCTCTTCGGCGGTGAGGTCCTTGCGCTCATCGGAGAGAACGGCGCGGGCAAATCCACGCTCATGAAGCTGCTCTCCGGCGTCTACACGCCGGACGAGGGCGAGTTCTTCGTCGACGGCGAGCCCGTCGAGATCACGAGCCCGGCCCGGGCGGAGGAGCTCGGCATCGCGATCATCCACCAGGAGTTCAACCTCGTCCCGGACCTCACCGTGGCGCAGAACATCTACCTCGGCCGCGAGCCCAGGATCGGCCCCTTCATCAACGAGGCCGCCCTCAACCGCCAGGCCCGCGAGCTGCTTGACGAGCTCGGCCTCCAGCTCGATCCCACGAGCCGGGTCGGCAGCCTCACCGTGGCCTCCCAGCAGATGGTCGAGATCGCCAAGGCCCTCAACATCAACGCGCGCGTGCTCATCATGGACGAGCCGACGGCGGCCCTCAACGACGCGGAGGTCGCCACCCTCCACGAACTCATCCGACGATTCGTCAACCCCGCGACCGGCGTCATCTACATCTCTCACCGCATGCCGGAGCTCAAGGCGATCAGCCAGCGCATCACGGTGCTGCGCGACGGCCAGTACGTGGGGACGGTCAACACCGCCGAGACGCACATGGACCAGGTCGTCGGCATGATGGTCGGCCGCGAGATCGACACGACCCGCAGGCAGGCCCCCTACGCCGGCGACGGCAGCGTGGTCCTCGCCGTCGAGGGGCTGAGCACCCGCAGCAAGCTCAAGAACGTGAGCCTGACCCTCCGCAAGGGCGAGATCCTCGGCGTCGCGGGCCTCATGGGGGCCGGGCGCACGGAGCTGGCCCGGGCGATCGTCGGCGCAGACCCGATGAGCTCCGGCACCGTCAGCATCCACGGCACGCCGCGCACGATCCACAGCCCCGCAGCCGCGGCGGCGGCCGGCGTCGGCTATCTGTCCGAGGACCGCAAGGCCCTCGGCGTCATCACCTCCCAGAGCGTCCGGGACAACATCGTGCTCTCGAGCCTCCCCCGGTTCTTCCGGAGGGGGCTGGGGGACGAGCGGGGGATCGACGACGTCGCCCGCGAGTACACGGACCGCCTGCGGATCAAGACCCCCTCGATCCGGCAGCTCGTCAAGAATCTCTCCGGAGGCAACCAGCAGAAGGTGGTCATCGCGAAGTGGCTTGTCCGCGACTGCGACATTCTCATCTTCGACGAGCCCACCCGGGGCATCGACGTCGGCGCGAAGGCCGAGATCTACGACCTCCTCAACAGCCTTGCCGCCGAGGGAAAGTCCCTCATCGTCATCTCTTCCGAGCTTCCCGAAGTCCTCGCGGTCTCGCACCGCGTGGCGGTCATGTGCGAAGGCCGCCTCGTCGGCGAGCTGGACCAGCACGAAGCAAGCCAGGAATCCATCATGGACCTCGCAACACGCACTGAATCGGCGGTGGCGGGGCCGCACAGCGCCAGCCAGGCAGCCGTCACAGAAAGGCCGGTCTCCTCATGAACCGAGCACAGACAGGATCGTCCGCAGTCACCGCCGCGCCACGATGGGCGGGCCTCGCCCGAGGCTCGCTCCAGCAGCTGCTGGCCATGGGCAGCCTCGTGGCCATCGCGGTCGTCTTCACGATCCTCAGACCCCACTCCTTCCCCACCCTCACCAACGTCTCGACGATCCTCACGGCCGTGACGACGGTGGGCATCCTGGCCCTCGGCGTCACGTTCATCATCATCACCGGCGGCATCGACCTCTCGATCGGCACGGGGATGATCCTCTGCGGGGTCATGGCCGGCGTGTTCATCACGAACATGGGGCTGCCCGTCTGGGCGGGGGTGCTGGCGACGGTCCTCTTCGGCGGGCTCATCGGGCTCGTCAACGGGATCAACGTGGCGGTGCTCAAGCTGCCGCCCTTCATCGCCACGCTGGGAATGATGATGATCACCTCCGGCCTGGCGCTCGTCATCAGCGGCACCAAGCCGATCTACTTCAGCAAGACGCCGGAGTTCGGCGCCCTCATGAACAAGTCGCTCGTCAGCGGCATCCGGCTGCCGGTGGGCGGGGTCATCTTCCTCGTGCTCATCGTCGTCTCGATCGTCCTTCTCCAGCGCACGCTCCTGGGGCGCAACGCCTTCGCGATCGGCTCCAATGAGCAGGCCACGGCCCTCTCCGGGGTGAACGTCACGAAGTGGCTCATCTTGGCGTACGTCCTCTGCGGGCTCTTCATGGGGCTGGCCGGGGTGCTCGCCGCCGCCCGCCTCAGCTCGGCCCAGCCGACGGGCGGGGCCGGGGTGGAGCTGCAGGCCATCGCCGCCGTCATCATCGGGGGAACCTCCCTCGCCGGCGGGCGCGGCTCCATGATCGGCACGGTCATCGGCGCCCTCATCATGGCCGTGCTGGACAACGGCCTGCGCATGATCGGCGTCGCGCAGGAGTGGCAGCAGGTGGCGATCGGCACGGTCATCCTCATCGCCGTCTATCTCGACATCATCCGCAAGAAGGAATAGGCGCCGTCGCTCGACGGACCATTCATCACCCTCACCAATGTCAGGAGAACATCATGTACAACCGCCGGACAGCGCTTTCTGTATTCGCCGTCGCCGCATCGGTGACCCTCGGGGTCACGGGCTGCGGGGACCAGGCGTCCACCTCCTCCTCCGGGTCGGGCGACAAGAAGACCGTCGCCATCGTCTCCAAGGGCTACCAGCACCAGTTCTGGCAGGCCGTGAAGAAGGGCGCGGAGGCCAAGGGCAAGGAGCTCAACGTCAACGTCACGTTCGAGGGCCCGGACAAGGAGACGAACGTGGATCAGCAGGTCACGATGCTCCAGTCCGCCCTGGACAAGAAGCCGGCCGCCCTGGGCATCGCGGCCCTGGACAGCAAGGCCGTGGCCCCGCTGCTCGAGCAGGCCAAGTCCGCGAGTATCCCGGTCATCGCCTTCGACTCGGGTGTGGACTCGGACATCCCCGTCTCCACGGCCGCCACGGACAACAAGGCCGCCGCGGCTGAGGCGGCCAAGCACCTGGCCGAGGCGATCGGCCACAAGGGCAAGATCGCCGTCGTGACCCACTCGGACACGTCGACAACGGGCGTGGACCGCCGCGACGGCTTCATCGAGTACATGAAGGCGCACGAGCCGAACATCCAGATCGTCACGCACCAGAACGGCGACGGCGACCAGGCCAAGAGCGCCGACATCGCCAAGGCCATCATCCAGGCCAACCCGGATCTCGTCGGGCTGTACGGCACGAACGAGGGCGCCGCGATCGGCGTGGTCCAGGGCGTCAAGGAGCTCGGGAAGAAGGGCCTGAAGATCGTGGGCTTCGACTCCGGCAAGGCTCAGATCGACGCGATCAAGTCCGGTGACATGATCGGGGCCGTGACGCAGAACCCCATCTCGATCGGGGCGACGACGGTCCAGGCCGCCGTGGACGCCATGAACGGGAAGACCGTGGAGAAGAAGATCGACACGGGCTTCAAGTGGTACGACAAGTCGAACATCGACAGCAAGGAGATCGCCGACCTGCTCTACCAGTAGTCAGCGCCTCACGGGGGAGGGCTCCAGCGGATCCGCCGGGGCCCTTCTTCGCGCCCGGGCGGTGTGGTTGTGGTCTCATCGTCAGTTGTGCAGAGATGTCTGGAGCCGGAACAGCCGAGAGAGGGCCAAAGTGTGGGGCCATGGTCGAGCGCATCATTTTCGTTTACGATAAACGCATGACTGAAGAGCATGTGACAGAAGAGATGGTCTCGGCCTGGGGCGCTGAAGCGGAAGCGGGTTATGACGTAAGCCAGCTCAAGCGTCGAGGGCGCGGACGCCCGGGCCGCGGAGCCGAGCCTATGCAAGTAGTCGCTGTGCGACTGAGCACCCAAGAGCTGGCTGCTTTGGACCGCAAGGCTCAAACAGAGCACCTCTCTCGCTCTGAGGTCATCCGCCAGGCGCTCCTCCACTACGCCGCGTGAAAATTCACCCGAGCGCACTCAAGCACGGCATCACCCCAGAGGATCTTCTTCAAGCCGCTTCCTGGCCGCAGTGGATTGAGCCCTTGCAAGAGGACGACTATCCGCACAGGGAACTGCGCCTGGGTTTTGACACCCAGGCCCGACTCCTGGAGACCGTGGTGCTCGTCTTCGCCAGGACGACTCC
Organism: Arthrobacter sp.; assembly: GCA_018260285.1. Classification (GTDB taxonomy): domain Bacteria; phylum Actinomycetota; class Actinomycetes; order Actinomycetales; family Micrococcaceae; genus Falsarthrobacter. The sequence continues at coordinate 4,930 of JAGLBH010000073.1, forward strand.
CTCGGATTGACGCTCTCTGATCCTGGGAACCGGGAAGAGGCAGCCAGCATTCTCAACGAGTTCCTCGTGTCCGCAGGCGGGGCAGGCCTGGTTTTCCTGTGGCCTAAAGACCTGTGAGCGAAGCGGGCTTCTCTCAGCGATCTGTGACCGCCAGGGCCGACAGCCTGCCCCTAGATCATCTCGGATGGATGTGCCGCGCAAAAGGTCACGGGGCCTCTTGGCTGGTCCGGTCTACTCCGCCCAGACCGGGCCGGTGGGGTACGTGTGGTCCGCGAGGGAGGCGGCCTTCATGCCGAAGCCTGCGCCGGGGGCCTCGGGGGCCCAGTAGCGGCCCTCGCGGACGTCGGTCGGCACCTCGAAGTGCTCGTGGAGGTGGTCCACGAACTCGACCCAGCGCCCGTCCCACGAGCCGGAGACGGCCACGAAGTCGAACATCGACAAGTGCTGCACCGCCTCGCACAGCCCGACGCCGCCCGCGTGCGGGCAGACCGGCACGCCGAACTTGGCCGCGAGGAGCAGGTTGGCGATGTTCTCGTTGACGCCGGCCACGCGCGTGGCGTCGATCTGGAGGATGTCGAGGCCCTTGGCCTGGAGGAGCTGCTTGAAGACGATGCGGTTTTGGACGTGCTCGCCCGTGGCGACTTTCATGGGCGCGACGCCGGCGCGGATCGCCGCATGCCCCAGGATGTCGTCCGGGCTCGTCGGCTCTTCGATCCACTCCGGGCTGAAGGGCGCGAGCTGCGAGAGCCAGTCGATGCCTTCCTGAACGTCCCAGCGCTGGTTCGCGTCGATGGCGATCTTGACGTCGGGTCCGCAGACCTCGCGGGCGATGCCCATGCGGCGGACGTCGTCGTCCACAGACCCGCCGACCTTGAGCTTGATGAGCTGGAAGCCCTCGTCCATCGCCTCGCGGCAGAGCCGCGCGAGCTTCTCGTCCGAGTAGCCGAGCCAGCCGGGAGTGGTCGTGTAGGCCGGGTAGCCCCGCTCGCGGAGGAGGGCGATGCGCTCGGCGCGGCCGGCCTCCGAGGCCCGCAGAATCTCGAGGGCCTCCTCGCGGGTCAGGGCGTCGGAGAGGTAGCGGAAGTCCACGAGGTCCGCGATCTCCTCGGGGGAGAGCTCGCTCAGCAGGAGCCACAGGGGCTTGTTCTCGCGGCGCGCGCGCAGATCCCAGAGGGCGTTGACGACGGCGCCGATCGCCATGTGCATGACGCCCTTCTCGGGGCCGAGCCAGCGCAGCTGGGAGTCGTCGTTGAGCCTCCGTGCAAGGGCGCCCATATTCGCCAGGGTCTCCTCGAGGGGGAGGCCGACGATGTGCTCCCGCAGCGACTCGATGGCGGCGACCTGCACGTCGTTCCCCCGCCCGATGGTGAAGACGAATCCGTGGCCCTGCTCCGACTCCGTGCCCAGGGTGAGGTAGGCCGCCGAGTAGTCGGGGTCCGGGTTCATGGCGTCGGACCCGTCGAGGTGCCGGGAGGTCGGGAAGCGCACGTCAGTCGTGGCGAAGTGCGTGATACTCGTGCTCATGATCCACCTTCAAGAGAATTCATCCAATGTATTGATCTGATTCAATCACCAAAAGGCGAGAGGGGTCAAGGGATTTCCCGGAAAGCGGCTGAATATATCTGATCTATTTGGAGGGGGCGGCGTTCCGGTGCTCCCGGCGCACGAACTCCTCGACGCTCACGAGGTGGTGGGCCATGTGCATGCGGGCCCGGTCCGGGTTGCGGTCCTCGAGCGCGCGGAGGATGGCGAGGTGCTCCGCATGGGTCTGGGGGAGGGCGCGCTGCTCTGTGAGGCTGCGGAGCATCCGCTCCCGCTCCGTGGTGGCCGAGAACACCTCGACGAGCGCTGCGAGCGCCGGGTTGTGGCTCGCCTGGGCGATGATCCGGTGAAAGGCGAGGTCGCGCCGCATGGCGTCCAGGTGGTCCGGGGACTCCGAGTGCATGTTCTCCTCGCCGCCGAGGATGATGCGGGAGGCCTCCTCGAGCTCCTCGTCCGTGATGTTCCGGGCTGCGAGCGCGGCCGATTCGCACTCGAGGCTGCGGCGGACCGTCAGGATCTGGTCGGAGGAGTCCCCGGCCTGCAGGCGCACCCAGAACTTGAGCGAGCCCAGCAGTCCGTCCGGGTCCAGGGCGGAGACGTAGGTCCCCGAGCCCTGCCGGGTGTAGAGGACGCCCATGGCTGAGAGGGCGCGAATGCCCTCGCGGAGCGATCCCCGGGAGACGCCCAGCTGCTCGGCGAGGTCGCTCTCGATGGGGAGGCGATCGCCGGGGGCCAGCGTGCCGTCCGCGATGAGGTTCTCGATTCCCTCGATGACCAGGGCGCTCTGGGACTTCGAGGTCTCTGATTTCTGGGGCTCGGAGGCGGCAAGGGAGGTCATGACTTTAGAGTAGTCCAGCCTGAAGAACGCTATTCATCAGATCTATAGCCCTCAACCCTTGACTGGGGCTGTGGCGTCCTCTACTTTGAGATGAATACATCTGATCTTTAAGGGGTTCACATGCTCAGGACGCACCTCATCCACCCCGATCTCCTCGCGGCCCTCGCCCGGATGGGCCACGGATCCCAGATTCTCATCGCCGACGGCAACTACCCCCACGTCACGGGGACGAGCCCCACGGCCGAGCGCATCCACCTCAACGTGGCCCCCGGGCTGCTCACGGTGGACCAGGTTCTGGAGCTGCTCATTCCCACGATCCCGCTCGAGTCCGCCGCGTGGATGGACACCGCCGAGGGGCAGGCCTCCCCGGCCACCCGCGTGCATCTCGAGCTGCTCGCGGAGGCCGGCCTCACCGAGGAGCCCCGCGGCCTGGAGCGCTTCGCCTTCTACGAGGCGGCGCGCCAGGCGGGGGTCGGCGTCGTCGTCGCCACGGGGGACACCCGGGCGTACGCGAACATCCTCCTCACCGTGGGCGTGCGGGCGCCGTGAGAGTCCTCGACGCCCACGCCCACGTGTGGGACGCGCAGCGCACGGG
>JAGLBH010000074.1:0-1842 GCA_018260285.1 Arthrobacter sp.
GCCTTCTGACAGGCGAAGCAGGTGGAGCTCGTGACGAGGACCACGGGCGCAGCGTTGAGGGGGTCTGGGTGGGAGGCGGTCACAGCGGTCAAGGCGGACATGCTCCCATTCTGGCATTCCCCCCAGGGCACGACCCGCTGGCGCGCCCCGCTGGTATGGCCCGCACGCCACACACCCCCGGATTCTCAGGGGCGCAGGACCATCCACCCCCGGTTTCTCAGGGGCGCAGGACCATCCACCCCCGGATTTTCCGTAAACCCCTCGAAATTCCAGGGGCATAGGGAAGATCCGGGGGCGCAAGCGGCAGACCCCCGAGAAACCAGGGGCGCAAGGAAAAACCGCAGGCCCCAAGAACAGCCCCCGACGAACTACGGTCTTACCGGGACGAGCCCCCGGGGGCGACTCCGGAAGACCCCCAGGCACCCCACTGCGTTCACCCCCGGATTCTCGGGGGTGCAAGCCCATCCACCCCCGGATTTTCCGTAAACCCCTCGAAATTCCGGGGGCACAGGGAAGATCCGGGGGTGCAAGCGGCAAACCCCCAAAAAACCGGGGGCGCAAGCGGCAGACCCCCCGAAAAACGCGGGGCGCACCAGCCAAACCCCCAAAAAACCGGGGGTTCAGCAGGACGAGCCCGTGACCGCACCGGACGCGCCCAGAAGATCCCCTCCCCCAGGCATGCCGAAAGCCGGCCCCTGACTGGCAGGAACCGGCTTTCGGTTGAAGACTTACTTCTTGTTGCGACGCTGGTGGCGAGTCTTGCGAAGAAGCTTGCGATGCTTCTTCTTGGCCATCCGCTTGCGGCGCTTCTTGATAACTGAGCCCATGTGGATCCTCACAAACTACTCGTGCCTCAAGGCAGGCGCTGAACGCGAGCCACTCATCGGCAATGACTGATGATTTCGCTCTCACGAAATGAACTGGTCCTTACGGGCTACCAAATTTTGAGCTAGCCCTATGGACACCCGACTTTCGAGCATACCGGTCAACCGCGCTGGGGGCGAATCGGCAGCACGGGCCACGAGCGGGTCAGCGCCCGTTGAGCCGCCGCGTGAACCGGGAGAGCCGGGGAAGCACGGGGATGTTCTGCAGGAAGGAAGGGTTCTCCTCGGCTCCGTCCCTCGAGCCCCCGGCGGACGGTGCAGGAGCGGGGGACGGCGCAGGAGCTGCGGACGAGGCGGGAGCGGCAGGCGCAACCTGGCGCACGGATGCCTGGGACGACGCCGGAGCCTGGGACGACGCCGGGGCCTGAGCGGGCGAGCCCGCCGGGGCCGTCACGGCCCTGCGGGGCGGGGCGACCGCGCTGGACTGGCTCACGCGGGCGGGCTGCACGGTGAGGTCCTCGTGGAGGGCGCCCACGGGCTTGGCCTGAAGCGCAAGGTCCTGGGCCCATGCGCCCAGCAGCATGAAGGCGTCCTGGGACACCCGGTAGAGGCGGCGCTGGGCGTCGGGCCGCATGACGATGACGCCCGCTTCCCGCAGGATCTTCAGGTGCTTCGACGCGGCCGGCTGGGAGATGCCGAGCAGCTCAACGATCTCCGTCACCGAGAGCTGCCGGGAACCGAGGGTCTGGACGATCTTCAGCCGGGTCGGCTCCCCCAGACTGCTGAGAATGCCGCCAAGACGGGCCTGGGTGGAGATGTGCTCGGTCATACTGCCAGTTTAGGCCAGCACGCTGGCAAGACCCCGAGCAGCCCCGCGCCCGGCACCTGCCCGTCAGTCGAACCAGGGGTCCAGCCCGTAGATCGGCAGCACTTCCTTGCGGGTGGCCATGATGGCCCGGTCCACGGGGTCGTTCGGGTCGTACCCCACTTCCCAGGAGCGCCACCACGTGTCCGCCCC
>JAGLBH010000074.1:1852-7799 GCA_018260285.1 Arthrobacter sp.
CGCAGGGGCGTCGAGTCCGTAGGTGCGCTCGGCGTACTCGCGCCACAGCTCAGGGGTCTCCTCCTCGACGCTCACCGGGGCGCCGGCGGCCACCGCGCACAGGTGCGTCCAGGCGCGCGGCACGGTGTTCGCGACGTCGTACCCGCCTCCCCCCGTGGCAATCCATCGGTCCTCGCAGAGCGTGTGGGCCAGGCCCGCGATCGTGATGGCCGCCATGCGCTGGGCGTCCACGCTCACCCTGAGGTTGCTCAGGGGGTCCTCCGCATGGGCGTCGCAGCCGTGCTGGGAGACGATGACCTGCGGCGTGAACTCAGCCGCCACCTGGGGCACGACGGCGTGGAACGCGCGCAGCCATCCGGCGTCGGACGTCCCGGCGGGGACCGCGATGTTCACCGCGGAGCCGGGGGCGTTCGGCCCGCCGGTCTCGTAGGGGAAGCCCGTGCCCGGGAAGAGCGAGACGCCGGACTCGTGGAGGGAGACCGTGAGGACCCGGGGGTCGTCGTAGAAGATGCTCTGGGTGCCGTCGCCGTGGTGGGCATCGATGTCGATGTACATGACGCGCTCCATGCCCGCGTCGAGAAGACGGGCGATGGCCCCCGCGCAGTCGTTGTAGACGCAGAAGCCCGACGCCGCCTCGCGGGCCGCATGGTGCATTCCGCCGGCGAAGTTCACCACGTGGAGGGCGCTGCCCTCGAGGATGAGCTCGGCCGCGCGGAGCGTTCCCCCGTAGATCGTGGCGGCCGCGTGGTGCATGTCCGGGAAGGCGGGGTTGTCCTCGGTGCCGAGGCCCAGAGCCGGGTTCGGGGTGAGCGGGTGGGCGCTCACGTCCCTGACGGCCTGGATGTACTCGGGAGAGTGGACGAGCCGGAGCTCGTCGTCGCTCGCCTCGTGAGGCTCGAAGAGGACCACGTTCGGCAGGGTGAGCACGCCGAGGTCAGCCGCGAGCTTGTGCGTGAGATCCAGCCGCAGGGGGTTCATGGGGTGCTTCTGGGCAAACCGATATCGCAACAGCGAGTCCGAGTAGACGATCGATGTTGCAACGCTGGGATAGCCGAAGCCCGTGGGACTGTACATCTCTGACAGGCTACGCTAAAGCAGACCCGTTGTGGGGGCGTGCGCGAGAAAAAGTCATCTTCCGTGCCGCACTCACTCGCGCTCCCCCCGCCCGTCCTCGCCGAAGGTTCCCTCATGCTGACCGAGACGCCGTCGCCCCATCGCCCGCAGCCGCGGACCATGCGAGCGGCCCCCAGCCCGCAGCGCAGCGCGCTCTCGTCGTTCGTGTCCAGCCGCAACCTCGTCGAGTCGGCCATCAACTCCTCCCCCGCGCGGCTGGCGATCATCGCCTTCCTGCTCATCGTGCTGCTCTTCACGGCGCTGCTCATGCTGCCGGTCTCGGCGCGGGACGGCCGCGGAACCGCCCTCGTGGACGCGATGTTCACCGCCGTCTCGGCCGTCTGCGTCACGGGGCTCACGGTGGTCTCGACGGCGGGGCACTGGTCCCTCTTCGGGCAGGCCGTGATCCTTCTGGGCATCTTCATCGGCGGCCTCGGCACGCTGACGCTGGCCTCGATCCTGGCCCTCATCGTCTCCAAGCGGCTCGGGGTGCGCGGCAAGCTCATCGCTCAGGAGGGGCTCAACTCGAACGACCGCCTCGGGGAGGTCGGCACCCTCCTGCGCACGGTGCTCTACGTCTCCCTCACGTGCGAGACGATCATCGCCCTGTGGCTCTTCATCCGCTTCCTGACCCTCGGAGAGAGCCTCGGGGAGGCGGCCTGGCACGGCGTCTTCTACTCGATCTCCACCTTCAACAACGCCGGGTTCACCCCGCACTCCGACGGGCTCATCCCCTACGAGTTCGACCTCTGGATTCTCGCTCCCATCATGGCCGGCGGGTTCATCGGCTCGCTCGGCTTCCCCGTGATGCTCGTGCTCATCAAGAAGCGGCTGCGGTTCCGCGCCTGGACGCTTCACGCCAAGATCACGGTGCAGATGAGCTTCCTGCTCCTCGGGGTGGGCGCCGTGCTCTGGGGGCTGCTCGAGTGGGACAACCCCCTGACCATCGGCGGTCTCAACCCCGTGGACAAGTCCATCCACGCCGTCTTCGCCTCCGTCATGATGCGCTCGCTCGGATTCAACCTCGTGGACATGAACCTCATGCACTCGGACACGATGCTCCTGACGGACATGCTCATGTTCGCAGGCGGCGGCTCGGCGTCGACCGCCGGAGGCATCAAGGTGACGACGATCGCCGTCATGTTCCTCGCGATCCTCGCCGAGGCCCGCGGCGACCAGGACGTGAAGATCTACGGCCGCACGATCCCGCCCGGATCCATGCGGGTGGCCATCTCGGTCATCGTCATGGGCGCGAGCATCGTGGCCGTGGGCACCCTCCTCGTGCTGCGCATCTCCGGGGAGAGCCTGGACCGGGTGATGTTCGAGGTCATCTCCGCCTTCGCCACGTGTGGGCTCTCCACGAACCTGGCCGCGGAGCTCCCGCCGGCCGGCAAATACGTTCTCACGGTGCTCATGTTCCTCGGCCGAGTCGGCACGGTCACCCTGGCCGCCGCGCTCGCGCTGAGGGAGCGCCGCACCCTGTACCACTTCCCGGAAGAGAGGCCGATCATTGGCTAAGAACACCAAAGTGTCCCGCGATTTCGACGGGCCCGTGCTCGTCATCGGCCTCGGCCGGTTCGGCGCGGCCACCGCACAGCAGCTCGTGCGCCAGGGCCGCGAGGTCCTCGCGATCGAGAAGGATCCGCTGCTCGTTCAGAAGTTCTCCGGGCTGCTGACCCACGTGATCCAGGCCGACGCCACGAACATCGAGGCCCTCGAGCAGCTCGGCGCGCAGGAGTTCGCGTCGGCGGTGGTCGGCGTCGGCACGTCGATCGAGTCCTCCGTGCTCATCACGGCGAACCTCGTGGACCTCGGGGTGGACCACATCTGGGTCAAGGCGATCACGCCCTCCCACGGCAAGATCCTCACGCGCATCGGCGCGAACCACGTCATCTACCCGGAGGCCGACGCCGGAACCCGCGCGGCTCACCTCGTCGGACGGCGTCTGCTGGACTTCATCGAGTTCGACGACGGGTTCGCCATCGTCAAGATGTACCCGCCCGAAGAGGTCAAGTCCCTCACGCTCGGCGAGTCCCAGATCCGCCGCAAGTACGGCGTGACCGTGGTGGCCGTGAAGTCGCCGGGGCAGGGCTTCACCTACGCGCAGTCGGACACCTTCGTGGCGGGCGACGACACCCTCATCGTGGCCGGCAAGGTCACGCTGCTCGAGAGCTTCGCGGCCCAGCCGTAGGGGGCGAGGCTCGGCGTAGGGACGCGAGGCCTCGGCGAGTCGCGGCTCGGCGGGGGGCGAGGCCCCGGAAAGGCTCGGCTCGGCGGGGGCGAGGCTCGCCTCGCGCCGAGCTTCGGCTCCTCCCTCTAGCCGCCGAGCTCCTGCTCGATCTCGCTGGCCCGCGCCGCGCAGGCCTCCTGCCCGCGGGCGATGATCTCCCGCATGCCGAGCTCGTCGAACGTCGTGATCGCCTTGTCGGTGGTCCCGTTGGGAGAGGTGACAGCCTTGCGGAGCGCTGCGGCGTCGTCGTTCTCGCCGAGCATCGCACCGGCACCGCGGAGGGTGAGCGCTGCGAGGCGGCGGGAGAGGTCCGCGTCGAGGCCGAGCGTGGCGCCCGTGGCGGCCATGGCCTCGGCCAGGTAGAAGGCGTACGCGGGGCCCGATCCGGAGACGGCGATGAGCGCGTTGATCTGCTCCTCGGGGATGCGGACGACCTCGCCGGCGGCGCCGAGCACCGAGGCGACCCGGGCCAGCTGTGCCTCGCGCACGCGGGCGTTGGGCGAGACGGAGAGCACGCCCATCTGCAGGCGGCTCGGGGTGTTGGGCATGCACCGGACGAGGGCCGCCTCGGGCAGGGCCTGCTCCATCATCGCGAGCGTCACGCCCGCCGCCACCGAGACGACGACTGCCCCCGGCTTGAGAGTCGGCGCGATCTCGCGGCAGAGGTCCACGATCCCCTTGGGCTTGACTCCGAGCACGACGACGTCGGCCCACGCAGCCGCCTCCGCGTTGGCGGCGGTGTTGGTCTCGGCGGCCTGGACGTCGAGACCGGTCTCCTCTGCGAGGGCCTGGGCGGAGGCGGCAGAGTTCGTCGTGGCCCGGATGCTCTCTGACGGGAAGCCTGCGGAGAGGACGCCGCGCAGAATGGCGCCGTTCATGTTGCCTGTGCCGAGGAAGGCGATGTTCTTTGAGTCAGTCATGCTCCGATCCTCTCGAAGTTTGGAGGGCGGCGCCAGTTTGAGGGAGCGGCGGCCGGGCGGCTGCCAGGTCATGCGGGCGCAGTCGGCGGGCCTCTCCTCCATTCACGGGATACACCCGGGAAGCACTGGGCTGAGGCAAAGTTGAGCCTCCTAGAGTTGTAGTTACCTCATGGAGGTGTGAGTGATGAGATGCCCGGTCGTGAGACAGCCGGGCGCAGAATTGGCCGGCCCATCGGTTTGAGAGCCCGATGGTCACCGGCCTTTTCTGCGTCCTGGCCCTCTGCTGGGCGCTCCCGCACAGGAAAGCCGATGAGGCAGCCGCGCAGGAGGCGCTGCACCCCCGAGAAAGCGGGTGCGGAGTCCGTACACCCCCGCTCGTTCCATACACCCCCGGAAATTCAAGGGGTCTATGGAATATGCGGGGGTGTACGGAGAGAACCCCCAAGAAACCGGGGGTGGACAGACGGACACCCCCAAGAAACCGGGGGTGCATCCAGAGCGCCCCCAAGAAACCAGGGGTGCAGCAGACCGCCGCGCCGGGAGACGCCCGAGGCAGCCGTGCAGCCGAGTCGGCGGGGCCTGAAGGCCACCCCGCTACGGGGTCTGGCCCAGGTGCTTGCGGGTGAAGGCGAGGGAGCGGGCGAGCCACTCGTCCCGCTCGGCGGGGGTCTTGGCCTTGCGGGTGCTCACTTCGAGGACGGCCTTGCCGCTGAAACCGGTGGAGGCGGCGTACTCGAGGCAGGCGGCCACGTTCTGGCGGCCGTCGCCGGGAAGCAGATGCTCGTCGGCAGTGCCTCCGCCGTCGCCGTCGGTGACGTGGATGTGCCGCAGGCGGGGCCCGAGGTCCTTGAAGGCCTGGAGGGAGTCGGCCTCGGCGATCGCCGCGTGGGAGAAGTCCCAGGTGACGTGCTTGTAGTCCTGCGTGACCGGGTTCCAGTGCGGGAGGTACATCTCCACCTCGCGGTCCCCCACCCTCCACGGGTACATGTTCTCCACGCAGATCTCCACGGCGTAGCGGGACTCGAGGCTGCGGACGCCCTCGACGAACTCCGTGGCGTAGCGGCGCTGCCAGCGGAACGGCGGGTGCGCCACCACCGAGTCGGCGCCCAGGTCCTCTGCCAGCTTGGCCGAGCGCTCCATCTTCTGCCAGGCGCTGCCCCAGACCTGTTGCGTCCAGAAGAGCGTCGGCGCGTGGATGGCGATGATCGGCTGGTCGTAGCGGTCGCTGAGGCGCTGCATGCGCAGGATCTCCCGGGAGTCCAGGAGGTGCGTCACCATGACCTCTACCCCGTCGAACCCGAGGGAGCTGGCCGCCGCGAAGGTGGCTTCCACCCCCTTGGGGAAGAGGGATGAGGTGCTGAGAGCCACGGGGGTCGTCATGTCAGGGGTTGTCCTTGGGTGCGGGGAAGGCGTCATCGGGGGAAGTGTCCGCTGGGGACGGGTCGAACGTCACGTGTCCGACGCCCACATAGGAGATGGGCTGCTCGGACTCTTGGAGCAACGTCTCAAAGCGTCGCAGGATGATGCCCTCGCGCAGGGCCCACGGGCAGATGGACATCTTGTCGATCCCGAAGGCGTCCATGGCCCCGAGCGCCACGAGCGCCCCGCCGAGCAGCTGCGGCGCGCGCAGCTCCGAGACGCCGGGCAGCTCGGCCCGCTCCTCGATAGTCATGGCCTCGATGCG
>JAGLBH010000075.1 GCA_018260285.1 Arthrobacter sp.
CGGACTCGGCCTTCGTGATGGTGATGTCCTTGCCGGACGTGTTCTCGATCGTCGCGAAGACGCCGGTCATGCCGCCCTTCGCCGCGGCCTTGACCCACTGGCCCGTCACGGTGACGAGGGAAGCGGACGACGACGAGGCTGCCGCGCTGGCTGACGCCGACGCGCTGCTCGAGGCCGAGGGCGTCGACGCAGCCGAGGTGGAAGCCGACGCAGACGACGAGCTGCTGGCGGTGGTCCCGCCCTGGGAGCAGCCGGCGAGCAGCAGGGACGCGGTGAGGGCGGCGCCGCCGAGGACGAGGGCGCGGGAGGTGGAGCTGGTGCGAGCGAACATGGAGTTCTCCTTGGAAAAGTTGGTCAGCGCTTGGCGCGCAGTGCACGCCCTGCGTAGAGGCCGCCGGCAAGAACGGCGCCTCCGAGGGCGATGAGCAGAATGAGGACGCCCTTGGGCAGGCCGCCGGAGGAGGAGGCGGCTTCTGCGGGGGCGGCGGAGGCGGAGGCCTCAGGGGCGGTGCTGGCTGCGGCGGACGGGGCGGGCGCCGATGCGCTGCCGCCTGTGGCCGTGCCCACGGTGAACTCGACGACCCCTTCGACCGGGTGCCCGTCGGCGGAGACGACGCGCCATTTGAGGCGCTGCTGTCCGCTGAGGGAGGCCGGGAGATCCACCGTCAGGTCCCGCCCCGAAACGGTCGGGGCGAGCGTGCGATCCTGCCCGTCGGGGCCTTCCAGAAGGACGGCCATGCCGATCTCGTTGAGCGGGTTCGTGAAGGTGAGCGTGGCCTTCTCCGGGGATGCGCTGAGGTGCGCGCCGGAGGCCGGGGTCGAGTGGGTCAGTTCGTCGTGGGCGAGTGCGGGAGCCGCGCCGAGGCCGAGGAGGGCCGCCGTCAGGGTGACGAGGGCCGCCCAGGCCCGGAGCGCAGAGCGCACGGAGGCTGAGGGGAAGCGCATGGTGGTGTCCGATCCGATGCAGAGCGCGGCAGAGCCTGCGCCTGGGGGCATCAGCGGACTGCGGCTCCCCTGGGAGCCGGGGCCTCAGAGGACCTCTGCCCTCTGGAGGCGGTGTCAGCCGCTGACGTGAAATGCAGCCAGAGGGGCGAGAGGCGGGCCGCGGCGTCCTGGACCGGAGAGAACGAGGGCCAGGTCCGTCAGCGGGGCGGGCTCCGCGTGCGTCAGGCGCCGGGGCGCGACGCCGAGGGACACCCGGGGCGCCAGCGGCAGGACCGGAAGAAGCAGGCCGAGCAGCTCGGCGATGAGGGAGAGCGCCGCCTCGCCCCGGCGGAGCACCAGAATGGTGGCCACAGCCGCCAGCGCGTGGCTCAGAGCCATGAGGGGGCCGCCCCCGAGGAGGGCGTCCGCGAGGGACCAGTCCGACGGGCCGGAGGCTGCGACCGGAGCCGCGCCCATCCCCGACCTGTGGTCTGCGGCGTGCTCCGCGGGAGACATGCCCGCATGGCTCGTCGAGGGCCCGAAGAGGCTGAAGAGCACGTGCTCGGCCACTTGGCTGCTGAGCACGGCCGCGCTCATGCGGGCCAGGGAGAGCACGCGCCCGGCCAGCCCGACGCAGACCGCGCCGGAGAGGACGAAGGCGATGAGCGTGCCCGCGTTGAAGAGCGATCCGCTGCCCGCCATGACGTGCGAGGCCGCCGCGGCGAGCGTGCTCAGGGCAGCCGCCGTCCACCCGCGCACAAGGCGCGATGCCGGGGTGGCTGCCGAAGAGGTCATGCGGGCGATTCTACAGGACGTAGAAGGGAGCGCCAGAGGCATGCGCCCAGCAGGGCCGCGAGCGTGAGCGCGGGCAGGCAGGAGAAGAGGGTCCAGGCGGGCGAGGCCATCTCGTCGGGGTTCCCCACGAGCTTGCCGTAGGCCCGGACCCCGAAGCCCAGGAGGACCACGAGCCACACGGCCAGGCCCGTGAACACCGCGCGCCCGCGGCCGCTCTGCGAGCCCAGGAACAGCATGGCGTAGACGATGACCGGCAGCCAGGCCGCGTGGTGCGACCACGAGATGGGCGAGATGAGGAGCATGCACGCGGAGCCGAGGCCCAGCTGGGAGGGCACGTCCAGCACACCCCGCAGCCGCCACAGCGCCAGCAGGGTCACCGCGATGACGACCATGCTCAGCCCGAGCCACAGCGGCTTGGAGTCCGCGTCGAGCCGGGCGAGCACGCCCTCGATCGAGATGTTGTCGAAGTACCCGATCCCGCCGATCCGCGAGGGGTCCCGCAGGATCTCGAACCAGTACTGCCGGGAGAGCGCGGGCGCGAGCGCGAACATGAGCGCCGCCGACCCCGCGAAGCCCGCCGCCATGCCCGCGATCATCCGCCACCGCTGCTGGGCCAGGGGCACGAGCCCCAGCGCGAGCGGCGTCAGCTTGATCCCCGCGAAGAGTCCGACGACGACGCCGGCCGCGAACCCCAGCCCCCAGCGACGGCAGGCCAGGTAGATCGAGCTGAAGAGGATGATGTTGATCTGGCCGAACCCGATCGAGTCCCGATACGGCCCGGTGAGGCTGACGAGGCCCGTCAGGACGATCGGCGCCGTGAACCAGCGCAGCGCGCTCGGCAGGAGGGCCGCCAGGCGGGGGCCGAGGTCCCGCATGACGAGGTAGAGCAGCACGAGGGAGAGCGCCGTCATCCCCGCGATGGCGGCCTTGACCGGGATGACGGCCAGCGGGGTCATGATGAACGCCGCGAAGGGCGGGTAGGTGAAGGGCAGGCTCGGGGCGCCCTCAACCGGCAGGCCCGGAGCGTAGAGCCGCGAGGAGTCCCTGAGGAACTGGATGGCCCCGGCCCGGTAGACGCGCAGGTCCACGGCGTCGAGGCCGCAGATCATGAGGGTCACGCAGAGGAGGGACAGGCCCAGGGCCCACTGCAGAACCCGGTGGAGCGCAGGGGTGTGGGTCTGTCCGGGTCTGCTCATACAGGCCATTCTAGGGGAGGGGCGCTGCCCGGCAGGTCCGGCGTCGTCGTTCTCCCGGATAGGATCTCTTGAGGCTCGTCTCCCCCGCTCTCCGCCACCCGAAGGATCCCCCATGGCCATTATCGACAACGCCGTCTACGTGGGCGGCAAGCGCGTCGCCACCCCCGCCAGCCTGGATGTGACGTTCGACCTCATCCGAGAGCACGAGGGCATGGCGTGGATCGGCCTCTACCGGCCGAGCGAGGCCGAGATCCGCGCGGTGGCGGACGAGTTCCAGCTCCACGGGCTCGCGGTGGAGGACGCGCTCACGGGCCACCAGCGCGCCAAGCTCGAGCGGTACGGGGACACGCTCTTCGCCGTCCTGCGCCCGGCCCGCTACCTCGACGGCCCGGAGACGGTGGAATTCGGGGAGCTGCACGTCTTCATCGGCACGAACTTCGTCGTGACGATCCGCCACGTGGAGCGCCCCAGCCTGGCCGCCGTGCGCGAGCGCATGGAGAAGGAGCCCGAGCTGCTGCGCCTCGGCCCCGAGGCCGTCATGTACGCGATCCTCGACGAGGTGGTCGACGACTACGAGCCCGTGGTCTCCGGCCTGGAGAACGACATCGACGAGATCGAGTCTGAGCTCTTCTCCGCGAGCGACGAGGACGCCCTCTCCCGCCGCATCTACCAGCTCTCCCGCGAGGTGATCCAGTTCCAGCGGGCCACCGCGCCCCTCACCGGCATGCTCGAGGCGCTCCGCCGGCACGTGGAGACTGCGCCCGACGGCGATGTGGAGCTCGCCCGCCTGCTCCGCGACGTCCAGGACCACACGATGCTCGTGAGCGACCGGGTCAACTCCTTCCGGTCCATCCTGGACAACGCCCTCTCCGTCCACTCGACCCTCGTGACCCAGCGAATGACGGCGCAGAGCATCGCCCAGAACGACCAGGTCAAGAAGATCTCCTCGTGGGCGGCCATCTTCTTCGCGCCCCAGCTCGTAGCGGGCGTCTACGGGATGAACTTCGAGAACATGCCGGAGCTGCACTGGCACCTCGGGTACCCGTTCGCCATCCTGCTCATGCTCGTCTTCGGCGGCGCGCTCTGGGCCATCTTCCGCTTGAAGAAGTGGCTCTAGCCGTGCGGCAGATGGCCTCTGGGGTTCACCATCGCGCGTCCGCGCTGAGGAACAGAGCCCCGCGGATGTCTCGAATAGACCGGTTCTTCCTCATCGCCTCCGGCGTCGCGTCCCTCTGGATGGCGTACTTCCTCCTGACACGCGCCCTGTCCTACGGATGGCTGTCCGTGCTGCAGTTCATCCCCATCTGGGGCGCCGTCTCCTACCTGACCCTGCCGCGGCTCAACAAGATCATCGCGGACATCTACGTGCCGCACTACTTCATGGGCCGCACCCAGACCTCAGACGGCTTGCTCGGGGATCCGGTGAACCTCGCCTTCCGGGGCAGCGCGGCCCAGCTCCACGCCGCCCTGCGCCGCGCGGGGTGGCACCTGGCCGAGCCCGTGACCGCCCGCACCTCGTGGAAGATCATCTGGTCCACGCTGCGGAAGAAGGAGTACCTCACGGCTCCGGTCTCGCCGCTCGTCCTCTTTGACCGCATCCAGGACTTCGCCTATCAGCAGCCGGTCGTGGGGGCCGCGTCCGAGCGGCATCACGTCCGCTTCTGGAAGTGCGACGACGACTGGCGGCTTCCCGGGGGCGAGCACGTGGAGTGGCTCGCGGCCTCCACCTTCGACAAGGCCGTGGGCGTCAGCATCTTCACCCTGCAGGTCACCCACCACATCGCCGAGGACACGGACCGGGAGAGGGATCACCTGGCCCTCAGCCTGGAGCAGGCCAGCCCGGAGATCACGAGCCACGTCCTGGAGAACTTCGCCGCCGGCTACCACTCGCGGAACGGCGGCGGGGACCAGATCAAGACCGACGGGCACCTGCCCATTCTGGACCTGCACGAGATCTCCCCGGAGGAGCAGGACACGGCCCGAGCGGAGCGCACTCTGCGCACCTACGAGGCCCACAAGACTGCCGCCGAGATGGACCGGCTGACCTTGGAGGATCTCAAGGAGGCCAGCCCGTTCAACGCCCAGGCCCGCTCCGATCGCTCGGAGGACACCCTCCAGTCCCTCCTCAACCGGCCCTTCCAGGTGTTCCTCGGCACCCTCTTCATCGTGCTCGGCGGTCTTCTGGGGCTCGCCAAGATCGGCACGGACCTGCTGCGCTGGGACGACTTCTCGTCTGATCTGGCCCTCGGCCCTCTCCTCTCCGCCTGGGCGGAGGGCGACCCTGCCGATGCCCGCACGGGTCTGGCTGCCGGGCTCCTCGCGGCCATGGGCGTGCTCATCGTGCTCACGCTCATTCTGCTGTGGATGATGTCTCGCGGGGCCCAGGCGGCCCGGCTGCTGCTGCTCCTCTTGACGCTCCTCTCGATCGGGCTGTCCGCCTACGAGTACTACTCGTCCGGCGGGAGCTCCTTCCTCCTGACCGCCGTGCACGTCATCCTCCTGACCGGGGGCCTCGTGGAGCTCTCCGGCCCAGAGGCCTCGCGCTATGTCATGATCCGCCGGCTGGCGCGCGCCGACCGGGAGTAGGCCGCCTTCTGCCGGGCCTGTCAGGCCGAGGGCTCAGAGCCCTTCTGCGCCTTCTTCTCCCGGTTGCGCTCCACCCAGGCGGCGATGTCGCTCGTGCGGAACCGGCGGTGCGTGCCCCGGTATTCCACGGGGATCTCCCCCGCGTTCGTCAGGTTTCGCAGGTACGTCAGCGAAATGCCCGCGGCCTGCGCTGCCTGGCTCGTCGTGAGGAATTCGGGGCCGACGACGGCACTCGGCGTCGTCGTCTCCCGTGGGCCTGCGGCCGGGACAGGGCCCACGCGGACGGGCTCGCCCGAGGCAAGGGCCGCGAGCAGCGCTTCCACCCCGCGGCGGGCCGTTTCGGGCAGGCGCAGCGAGGTGCCGTCGACGAACACGGTCAGGTCCCCGGCGCGCAGGGCGTGCGCGAGGGCGCGGGCGTCGTCGGCCGAGAGGGCATCTGCGTCAAAGGTCTCCACGAGGCCCATTATGCCCCGGAGCCCTGCAGAATTCTGCGCGGGCGCAGGATCCTCTTGCCTACTTATGGGCCCCTGCGCCCTGGATTTTCTTCGCCTTCGACTGATCAGCGTTGAAGACCTCCGAGCAATTCGTCTCAGCAGTGATCGCTTCACCACCCTGACCCGCGTTGTAAACCAGCCGGAACCCAGGCTCCACATCCGTGACGATTTCCTCGTAATACCCAGCGGCACCACCGGCTGTGTGCACCTTCCAACCCTGGGACTCCCAATACCGCTTCACCTTCTCCACCTGCTGCGGGTACTCCGGATGCCGCGGGCCTGTCCCATCCTTCTTCGGGTAGGTGTCTGTCCTCGCCCTGAGGCGGGCCTTGCCGCTGCAGAGGTTATGAAAATCTGACCAGGAGGCCTCCTTGTACGGGAATGGTCTCTGATCCCCCCGCCAGGTGAACTTCTCCGGATGGCCTGTGGCGACGACCGTCCCGGAGACAGCCTTGTAGAAAGGCTCAAAAATAGCCTCAGCCTGCTCCTCCGGAGTCTTGGGCTGAAGGACTGATCCCCCGCCTGCCGAACACCCCGTCGAAAGCACGGCCACAGCAGCCGCCGCGATAATTTTCCTGGCAGTTCTGTCCATGGTGCATTACTCCCGTTTCTTGCTTCAGCCTCTGGACCCTGCTCCAGGGGCACCCTGCATTTCGGCATACTCCGTCAGAATCTTGGGTTTCTCGGCACAATTCGTCTGTGTTCGTTTGTTCTTTAGCATTCCGAAAGAGTCCTGCCGGCACTTTCCACTTGGGTCACAGCCCCATTGCCTGACCCGCCTCTTCCAAGAGGGCAGATTCAGTCACTGCGCGCTCACGTGGCATAGGCGTGTGCTGAACTCAAGGCAAGCAGGCGATCGCCTTCGTGGACGTTATCAACCTGATCGGCGTCGGATTCGGCCGGACCAAGAAAGACAGACCTGTCCGATGTCGACTTCACCCCCGTCATACATTAGAACACCACATCAGTTCCGTTTGAACGGGTAACTGTGTTGAGACGGAAATCTATCCCTTCGTGCTCGTCTTTCATCTGCCCGACGATACCCGAGAGGTTCAACTCCCTGCGGCTGGAACACCGTGTTCATAGCCGCCCGCTGGATTTCAAGACAACAAGCAGAACCAGGGAAGGCGAAGGCACCCTGCACCGGCCCGACCTCCCCGGGAAAGGACTTCCTCGCCACCACTCTTCTCACCAGCGGCGTATGACTCGGCTTCATCCTGATGCGGGGTCGCTCGGCAGAGCATAGTTCGGCGGCGGCTGAGACCGACGTCCTCCGATAGGCCGCCGACCGCGACGCGCTCCCCTCTCCTCGCTGCATCCCTCTCTCCTCCCAGCCTCCAGGTTTCGGACGCCTTCTCCAGATCGCGGCCGCCTTCGGAGCTGAATCCGCGGATATTCAGGGCAAAGGGGTCCGTGGTCTGGAGAAGGCGGCCGTAATATGGAGAGCCGCACCAGGAACGCAGGCCTCGGCAGCCGACGGCCTTCAAGCAGGCTGGGCTGAATGGAACCCCGGACTCTGTGCCGGCCCCTTACACCCCCGGCAATTCCATGGACCCCTTGAATTTCCGGGGGTCTATGGAATTGCCGGGGGTGCAGAGGACTGGACCCCCAAGAAAGCGGGGGCTTAGGAAAA
>JAGLBH010000076.1 GCA_018260285.1 Arthrobacter sp.
GCGGAATAGGTAGACGCGCTAGCTTGAGGTGCTAGTCCTCGAAAGGGGGTGGGGGTTCAAGTCCCCCTTCGCGCACAGTGAGGTCCCGGTCAAGACATTGACCGGGACCTTCTTGTTTCCTTGGGGGCCACACTTCTCGAGAGCCGCCTGCACAGGGCCCCCAGCCCCTGAGGCGGCCTCAGTGTGTGGGGATGTGGGAATCTCGCGGAGACGACGGTTTGGCGATTCGGGCCGCCGGGTGATAAACTAGTTGAGTTGCTTATGGCGGTTTCGGCCGCTGATAAGTCACCTGCGCGGGTGGCGGAATAGGTAGACGCGCTAGCTTGAGGTGCTAGTCCTCGAAAGGGGGTGGGGGTTCAAGTCCCCCTTCGCGCACACTGAGGTCCCGGTCAAATCATTGACCGGGACCTTCTTGTTTCTTCAGGTGTGATCGGCCCTGGTCATACGGTCCGGAGACGTCAGCGGCGCATGAGCCCCGGGGCTGAGTCCAAACCATGGCCGCCTTCTCCAGTTCGCGGACGCCTTTGCCCTGATTTACGCGGATCCGGGCTCGAAGGCGGCCGCAGTCTGGATAAGGCGGCCAGAACCTGTACGGATCCCGGTGGGGAAGAGCTGGTGGGAAAGAGCTCAGGACGCCAGCGAGCAGATCTGAGAGAGCGCGGACCTCCGAGAATGCCGGAGCTGATGCACAGTCCGGCTGAGGAAAGAAGAGAGCACACAGGGTGGCTCCGCAGGGGTCATCCTCAGGAAGGCTGAATGAGCAGACCTACCCTTCAAATCGTGGGCGATCAGATGGTAAGGTGCCGATATAACAAGGTCGCCGTCGCTTTCAGGCGATATTCACCGATATCTGAGCGGGACGGATCACCGTGATTCGACCCATGATGCGAAGGGTTTGCCACGGCATGAGCATCCAGAAGAATGAAAAAGAGCTTGATCCGCTGGAAAGAAAATCTTTGATCCGACTGGTCGTCTGGTCGCTCATTGTTTCTGGTGTATCATTTGTCGCAGCCGTTCTTCTTGCCTGCTTCGGCAACAATGGATTTCATTGTGATTTAGCCATCATTGTGATTATCCTGTCCTTCGTGGGTCCGGGAGTCGCCCTGACGGCACCGTTTTACGCCAAAGGAAAAACTGCCATAGCAGTGGTCTTGACGATGATCTATGCGGTTGTTGCATATTTTGGAGTCGGAGTCGGCTTCTTAATTGCCTGCTGGGCGATAGGCAGTCGTTGAGCTCAGAGGCCCTCCTCTCGTCCTGAAGAGCCGGTGAACAGCGGTGACCGTGAAAAAACGGGCTGAGCCGGGCCATCCCTGCTGAGCCAGCCCTGCAATGCGGAAGAATCTCCCCCTACCCCGTGAGGGAAGATGAGCGAGCCTGATTATCGGCAGCTGGCTTTCTCTGCTGTTCAGCGTGGTAAGCCCACGCGGTGAGCGCTGCTGCACCCAGTGCCATGGTCAGTCGGGGCTTCTCGAGGCCGCACTGACGCAGTCGATTCTCGACCCAGGCGTCTATGGAGTGGTCACATCGTGCGACGACCGCCATCAGACCCACCCCGCCAGCGATCCAGGCTGCCGTCTCCAGCGGATTCCTCTGACCGCTGCTCTTCTTCTCCGCCCCGGTGTTTGTGGATGCCATATATCCGAGCCACCCTCCGAGGAGACCTCTCACCGTGACATCAGCCGTCTTGACCCATGTCTTTTTCGGGTCGAGATAGGTGAAGACCGCGCTGCCCAGGGAGACGACCCCGTAGGTGAGTGCTCGTTCCTTGTTCATTTCTTCATCCTATTCATGGTGCCCCATCACAAGAGGTGATGAGCGGCGAGATATTCACGCAATCATAACTCACGACAGAACACACACGGGGGAAGGGCAGAACACACACTCGGGTGATGGCTGGCGCCGAGATGAAATGAGCCCCCCCAAGGCGAACAGAGGAGCGGCCTGGCCAGATGACTGACCAGGCCGCTCAGTGAGACTATGCGGCAGGGAGGCCTAGCGGCGAGTCACAGACGTCATGATCTGCGCTGCGTCCAGACCAGTCTGCGAGGACCGGTACGCGGCCAGCTGGTCGCTGATCTGAGCTGCCCCCGGCGTCGCCCCCTGGGTGTTCCACTGGTAGCTGAAGGTGACGCGCTCGATCGGGCCGTTCTTGCTCACCGCGAACCCGCGGTCAAGCGTGGAGTCCGTCTGGCCGACATAGGCGAGGATCGAGCTGGGCCCCCGGCCGCCTGGGGACCGGCGAGCCCCGCTAGTCTGAAGCGCCCTGTAAGCCGGTACCAGTCACGACCAGGAAAAGAGCCGAGATCTGGCCGAGCACAGACGCGACGGCGTACTGGGTGGAGGAGGAGACCATGAGCCTCGTAGGCGCCGTCGGGGTGGGCGCCGTCGAGCGCAGGGGCGGGGGATCGCTCACAGACGGATGAGCGGATCGGCGTGAGGAAATCCGCGACCGAATCGTTATGCAATTCGCCGGTGACGCCCAGGCGGGGCTGAGAAAATGGTCATGTCTCAGCCTGGACATCGGATCCGGGCAGCTTTTCGAGTTCAAGGGAGAAATCGTGCCTCTAACGACCATCGGCTTGGGAGTGCTGACACTGCTCGTCATTGTGGCGGTCCTGTCCATCTTCATCGTCAAGCAGAAGACGGCGGCTGTCATCGAGCGCCTGGGCAAGTTCCACCGAGTCGCCATGCCCGGGCTGAACTTCCGCATCCCCATCGTGGACCAGATCGCTCAGCGGGTTGATCTCCGCGTTCAGCAGATCGACATGGACATCGAGACGAAGACCGAGGACAACGTGACGGTGCTCGTCCGCACCTCCATCCAGTTCGAGGTCGCAGCGAACGACCCTGCCAACCCCCTCGGCATCAACCCGGAGGGCGTCAAGGCGGCCGTGTACTCCCTGAGCAACCCGGGGGCGCAGATCCGTACCTATGTGGCGGACGCGGTCCGCGGCAAGGTGCCGAACATGTCCCTGGACGAGACGTTCAGCGACAAGGCTGCCATCGCCGAGCACGTCTCCACCGAGCTGCAGGCCCGAATGGGCGGCTACGGCTTCCACATTCTCAACACACTGGTTCCGGACGTCGCCCCGACGGACGCCCGCGTGCTCTCCGCGATGAACAACGTCATGGCGTCGCTGCGCGAGAAGGAGGCGACGATCAACAAGGCCCAGGCCGAGAAGTCCGCCACGATCATCCGCGCCGAGGCAGACCGAGACCGCGCCCGCCTCGCCGGCGAGGGCGTGGCCCTGCAGCGCAAGGCCATTGCCGAGGGTCTTGCGGCCTCCGTCCGCGAGCTCGGAGAGGCCACGGACGGGGATCCCACCAACTCGCTCGCCGTGCTCATGTTCACCCAGCAGGTCGACGCTCAGATCGCCTTCGCCGAGAAGGGCAACTCGAGCACCGTGCTGCTTCCACCGGCGTCGGACCAGTTCCAGAACACCTTCGCCTCCATCCAGTCTGCGATCCTCTCGGCGGGCAATGCCCAGCGGGACAACAGCCAGGCACGGGCCAAGTACACGCAGGAGCAGGCCGAGCGCCCGTAGAGGCTCTCAGCAGTGATTCCCTGGCGGGCAGGGGTTGGGTCATCCCAGCCCCTGCCGTTATGTTGAGAAGACACCGACTGAAGGAGCTCCTCATGACCGAGAACGCTGCACTGCCCGACGACCGCGCACTCACAGACGTCATCGAGATCTGCCGGGACCTCATTCGGTTCGACACGTCCAACTTCGGGACGAACGAGGGGCCGGGGGAGCGCGCAGCGGCAGAGTACGTCGCGGAGCGCATGACCGACGCCGGCCTGGACCCGGATGTCTTCGAGTCGGCACCGGGGCGCACCTCCGTGGTGGCTCGCATGAGCGGCTCGGACTCCTCCCTCCCGGCGCTCGTCGTCCACGGGCACCTCGACGTCGTCCCCGCCCAGGCCGAGGACTGGAGCGTGGACCCGTTCTCCGCCGAGGTGAAGGACGGCATGATCTGGGGCCGCGGAGCCGTGGACATGAAGGACATGGACGCCATGATCCTCGCCACGATGGAGTCCATGGCCCGCCAGGGGCAGAAGCCGAAGCGGGACATCATCTTCGCGATGTTCGCTGACGAGGAAGCCGGAGGAACGTACGGCGCAGACTGGGCTGTGAACCATCGCCCGGAGCTGTTCGAGGGTGCCACGGAGGCGATCAGCGAGGTCGGCGGGTTCTCCGGAACCATCAACGGCCAGCGGGCCTACTTCCTCCAGACGGCGGAGAAGGGCCTTGCCTGGCTGAGGCTCACTGCGCACGGCAGGGCAGGCCACGGCTCGCAGATCAACACGGACAATGCCGTGACCAAGCTCGCCCAGGCGGTAGCGAACATCGGCTCGCACACCTGGCCGATCGAGTTCACGAAGACCACAGAGCAGTTCGTCTCCATGGTGGAGGAGATGACGGGGGTGGACTTCGACGAGTCCGACCCCCAGGTGTTCCTGGACCAGCTCGGCAGCGTGGCTCACTTCGTGGGAGCGACATTCCAGAACACCGCCAACCCCAGCCTCCTCAAGGGCGGCTACAAGGCGAACGTCATCCCGGGAGCCGCTGAGGCTCAGATCGACGTGCGCACGCTGCCAGGGCAGCAGGAGGACGTGCTCAGGATCATTCGGGAACTGGCCGGCGACGGCGTGACGGTTGACCCCATTCACCTGGCAACCTCCCTGGAAGTGCCGTTCGAGGGGGAACTCGTCGAGAGCATGATCGCCGCGCTTCAGGCTGAAGACCCCGGAGCTCCCGTTCTTCCCTATACGCTGTCCGGCGGAACCGACAACAAATCCCTCTCCAGGCTGGGCATCGCGGGATACGGGTTCGCCCCTCTGCAGCTGCCGGAGGAGCTTGACTTCACAGCCATGTTCCACGGCGTCGACGAGAGGGTTCCGACGGACTCCCTGGTCTTCGGCACCAAAGTTCTGCACCGTCTGCTGACGGGCTACTGATCCGCTGGCAGAGACCCGCCCGACAACAGTAAGGTTATGGAATGAGTCACACACCTGAGTCCCGTCTGGAATCATTCATCGCACTTCTGCGTGAACATCTGGCGGCCGTGCGGGATGCCCGCGGCGAGGCCGACTTCGCCGTGGAAGCCCTGTATGACAGGCTTGCCGAGGCCTACGACGACTATGCCGAAGTGCTGGACGACGAGTTCGGCGAGTCGCTTCCGTTCGAGGTCGTCGAGGACGACTGACGCTCCCAGTGCGCCCTCTGAGGCGAAGAGCGCCGTACAGTTAAGGGCGTGCAATGGATTGAAGCGATTATTCTCGGCCTGGTTCAGGGCCTGACAGAGTTCCTCCCCGTCTCCTCAACGGCGCATCTGCGCATCGTGGGGGAGCTGCTGCCCAGCGGCCATGATCCGGGAGCCGCCTTCACGGCCATCACCCAGATCGGAACCGAGGCGGCAGTCCTCATCTTCTTCTGGAAAGACTTCGTCCGGATCATCAGGGCCTGGTTCCTGTCTCTGACGGGCAAGGTAGATCGCAGCGATCCCGATGCGCGAATGGGCTGGCTCATCATCGTCGGCTCGATCCCCATCGTGTTCTTCGGTCTGCTCCTCAAGAATCAGATCGAGACGAGCTTCCGCAGCCTGTGGATCGTCGCCACCACGCTCATCGTCTTCGGCGTCATCCTCGGTGTCGCTGACGCGGTGGCCAAGCAGAAGCGCGGGCTCGAGGACCTCACCCCCAAGCACGGCCTCATCTACGGCTTTGCCCAGGCTCTGGCGCTTCTTCCCGGCGTCTCTCGCTCGGGCGGCACGATCACGGCCGGCCTGCTCATGGGATACAAGCGAGAGGCCGCCGCTCGCTACTCCTTCCTCCTGGCCATGCCGGCCGTGTTCGCCGCAGGGCTCAAGGAGCTCTACAGCGTGGCGAAGGAAGCCAGCCCCACGGTCTACACGATGCCGCAGACGATTGTGGCCACGATCGTCGCCTTCGTCGTGGGATACGCAGTCATCGCGTGGTTCCTCAAGTTCATCTCCAACAACAGCTTCCGTCCGTTCGTCTACTACCGCATCGGTCTCGGCGTGCTGCTCTACATCCTCCTCGGGACCGGCGTCATCGCCGCGTAGCAGGAGCGCTTTTTCCCAGTGAGTGAGCCTCGGTGCGCCGGGGCTCACTCTGCATCTCCGCCCCCGTCTGAAGGGTTTCCCCATGCAAGCTTGGACCATTCCACCCGTTCCCGCGCTTGAGGGCTCCGGCCCCCAGCTGCGACTGTGGGACACGTCTGCGGACTCGTTCGCCCAGCCCGATATCAGCGGGGGAGCGAGCCTGTATGTCTGCGGCATCACGCCGTATGACGCCACCCATATGGGACACGCAGCCACCTACGTGGCCTTCGACCTTCTCGTGCGCCAGTGGCTCGACGCCAAAGCAGAGGTCACCTATGTGCAGAACGTGACGGACGTGGATGACCCGCTTCTCGAGCGGGCAGAGGCCACCGGCGTTGACTGGCGTGAGCTCGCGGCAGAGCAGATCGAGCTGTTTCGAGAGGACATGGCCGCGCTCAACGTGGTCCCGCCCGCCCACTACATCGGCGCCGTCGAGTCGGTCCCGTGGATTGTGGACGGCGTGGAGCACCTCATGGCCGAGGGACTGGCCTATCGAGTGGCTGGGGGAGAAGGCCAGCCGGACGGGGACGTCTACTTCGACGTGCAGGCAGCGGAGAAGGTCCAGCCGACCACCGATGAGGGCGCGTGGGTCCTCGGGGCGGTCTGCGGCTACGACCGCGAGACGATGCTCGCCTATTCTGCAGAGCGGGGCGGGGATCCTGACCGTCCGGGCAAGCGCGACCCCCTCGACCCTCTCCTGTGGCGCGTGGCGCGCGAAGGGGAGCCGTCCTGGGACGGACGGTCGCTCGGTGAGGGGCGTCCGGGCTGGCACATCGAGTGCTCGCTCATCGCCCGCAAGCTGCTTCCGGCCCCGTTCACAGTCCAGGCCGGCGGCTCGGACCTGCGCTTCCCGCACCACGAGATGTCCGCGGCCCACGCCTACGCCGCTGACGGCGTTCCCCTGGCCCGCCACTACGCCCACGGGGCGATGGTGGGGCTCGACGGGGAGAAGATGAGCAAATCCCGCGGAAACCTCGTGTTCATCAGCCGGCTCCGCCGCGCTGGAGTGGATCCCATGGCCATTCGCCTGGCGCTGCTCTCCAAGACCTACCGCCATGACTGGTTCTGGACCGACGAGGTTCTCGAGGAGGCTCAGGAGCGCCTGGACCGCTGGCGCGCATCGCTGGAGACCGGCTGGTCTGCGGAAGCGGCCTCCGACGTCGTGAAAAACCTCCGCGAGCGCCTGGCCGACGACCTCGACGCGCCGGGTGCGCTCCGCGTCATGGACGACGCCGTCGCCCGTGTTGACGCAGGCGCCTCCCACGATGCGGGGACGCAGACGGTCAGGGACGCGGTGAGCGCTCTGCTGGGCGTGGCCCTCTGACCGCTCCCGCGAGGCTCCCTCAGGAATCCCCTGCCGACTCGTCAGAGT
>JAGLBH010000077.1 GCA_018260285.1 Arthrobacter sp.
CCTGGGCCAGGCCGGTGTCGCCGGTGGCGGGCCGGGCGCCCATGACCCCGAGGAGGTCCGCGCCGAGGGCCTGCTGCTCCTCCTCGCTCAGCTGGTTGAGGCGTTCGAGGTGGACATCGAGGATGCGGGCAGTTCCGTCTGCTCGCTCTACGTACCTGCCGATCCAGAAGAGGGATTCGGCGATGCGGCTCAACATGGGCGCTGCCCCTTGTCTGTGGTGGAAAGGCTGACGGTGTCGTTCGCGGGCGCGGCGTGTGCTCGCTGCTGCTGCTGCTGCTCCTCGGCGGTGTCCAGGCGCCCCTTCTCGAGCGGCCAGACGCTGATGCGCTCCCGCACAGGACCCGGAACGGAGGCGGAGACGGCCGACCCAGCGCGGCGGTCGTCGACCACCCAGGTGTCCTTCGAGCCGCCTCCCTGGGACGAGTTGACGATGAGCGAGCCCTCTTTGAGGGCCACACGGGTCAGACCGCCGGGCAGCACCCAGACGTCGTCGCCGTCGTTGACCGCGAAGGGCCGGAGGTCCACGTGACGGGGGCCGAAGGCGGACCCTGACATCGTGGGAACGGTCGAGAGCTGCAGTACCGGCTGGGCAATCCAGCCGCGCGGATCCGCGGCGACGGTGCGACGCAGAGTCTCCAGCTCGTCTGCACTGGCGGCGGGCCCGATGACGATGCCCTTGCCGCCCGATCCGTCGACCGGTTTGACGACGAGCTCGTGGAGGCGATCCATGACCTCCTCGTACGCGTCCTTCTCCTCGAGGCGGAACGTGTCCACGTTCGGGATGATCGGCTCCTCGCCCAGGTAGTAGCGGATGAGGTCCGGGACGTAGGAGTAGATGAGCTTGTCGTCGGCCACACCGTTGCCGATCGCGTTGGCGATGGTCACGTTGCCTGCGCGGGCCGCGTTGACGAGACCGGGGCAGCCCAGCATCGAGTCCCCGCGGAACTGGAGGGGATCGCAGAACTCGTCGTCGATCCGCTTGTAGATGACGTCGACGCGCTGCTCCCCCGCGGTCGTGCGCATGTAGACGCGGTTCGAGCGGACGATGAGGTCCCGGCCCTCCACGAGCTCCACGCCCATGAGGCCCGCGAGAAGAGCGTGCTCGAAGTAGGCGGAGTTGTAGACACCGGGAGTGAGGACGACGACGGTGGGATCCTCGACGCCGTTCGGCGCCGTCTTCCGCAGTGCGGACAGAAGGCGGTGCGGGTACTCGTCTACCGGACGGATCGGCTGGTCCACGAAGGCCTCAGGCAGACCCTTGGCCATGGCCCGGCGGTTCTCCAGGACGTAGGAGACGCCCGAGGGGACCCGGACGTTGTCCTCGAGGACGCGGAAGGTGCCCTCGGCGTCGCGCACGAGGTCGATGCCGGCAATGTGGACCCGGACGCCGCCCACGGGACGGAACCCGAAGACGGAGCGGTGGAAGTGCGCGCTCGTGGTGATGAGGTGACGGGGGACGATGCCGTCGTCGACCACGCGCATGTCCGAGTAGACATCGTCGAGGAAGGCCTCGAGGGCCTTGACGCGCTGCACGACGCCCGTCTCAAGGGGATCCCAGGTGGCGCCGTCGATGACGCGGGGAACGATGTCCAGGGGGAAGGGGCGCTCCTCCCCTGCAAAGTCGAAGGTGACGCCGCGATCCAGGAAGGTGCGGGCCATCGAGTCGGCGCGGGCGGTCACATCGGCAAGGTTGAGGGACTCCAGAACGGCGTTGACGCGGCGCGCCTCGGGGCGGGGCTGCCCTGAGCGGTCGAACATCTCGTCGAACCAGGGCGCATTCGCTACGGCATCGCGATAGCCGTTGAAAAGATCTTCCATTCGGTAAGGATGGCACACGAGGAGCAGTTCTCGTCAAGCGCGTCCGGATTGAGCGACGAAAAACTTCCTGCCCGCAACTCTGAAACAAGCGGTGCAAATATGGCTCAGGTCACTTAGACTCAACCTGTGCATGCTCAGAACCTCACCCGAACAGAAGCCCGCAGCCGCGCCCGCCTCATCAGCGACGTCTCCTACGCGATGGAGATTGACCTGCGAGATGCCGAGCGCCCGGAGTCGGAGGCCTTCCCCACGCGGACCCGCATTGTCTTCTCGGCGGAGTCCCCCGAGCCGATCTTCCTGGACTATGAGGCGGAGTCCGTCGGGCGGGTGGAGCTCAATGGGGCGAACCTGCCCCTTGCTGAGACAGTGAGGCCCGGCCGCATCCATCTGACGCCGCGTGCAGGGCAGAACACCGTGCTCGTAGAGGGACTGAGCCGGTACAGCCGCTCCGGGGAGGGCTTGCACCGCTTCGTCGACCCGGCGGACGGGAAGACCTACCTCTACTCGCAGTACGAGCCGGCGGACTGCCGACGGGTGTTCCCCACCTTCGAGCAGCCGGACCTCAAAGCGACCTACGAGCTGACGCTGCTCGGACCGAGCGGCTGGGTTCTGGAGTCCAACGCCCCGGCGGCATCGAGGGAAAGCGCTGACGGCGGGGACCGCGTCACGTTCGAGCGCACCGCCCTCTTCTCGACGTACATCACAACGATCCTGGCCGGCCCCTACGCCGTGGCAGAGGACGTGTGCCCGGCGATGGGACCGGGAACCCAGGAGATCCGGATGCGGCTCTTCTGCCGCGACTCCATCCGGGAGCTCATGGACGCAGACCTGCTCTTCGAGACGACGAAGAAGGGGCTGGCCTACTTCCAGGACCTCTTCGGGATGCCCTACCCCTGGGGGGCCAAGTACGACCAGGCCTTCGTGCCGGAGTACAACCTCGGAGCGATGGAGAACCCGGGACTGGTGACCTTCACAGAGGAATACCTCTACCGGGGCGCTCCGTCGGCGCTGCAGATCGAGTCGAGGGCCAACACCCTGCTCCACGAGATGGCCCACATGTGGTTCGGGGATCTGGTGACGATGGCCTGGTGGGACGATCTGTGGCTCAAGGAGTCGTTTGCCGACTTCATGGGAACCCTCGCTGTTGCGGAGGCGCTGGAGCGCCCGGAGTCCTGGGTGACGTTCGCGAACCGCCGCAAGGCGTGGGCCTACGTCATGGACCAGGGACCCTCGACTCACCCGATTGTCGCGGACATCCCAGACCTCGAGGCAGCTCGACAGAACTTCGACGGCATCACCTATGCCAAGGGCGCCTCCGTCCTCAAGCAGCTCGTGGCCTATGCAGGGCGGGATGCCTTCATGGCGGCCGCGCGCACATACTTCGAGCGACACGCCTTCGGCAACGCGCGCCTGGCAGACCTGCTGGACATCCTCACGGAGACGACCGGCAAGAACATGGCCCTGTGGTCCGCCCTGTGGCTGCAGACCTCAGGCGTCTCTCGCCTGTCCCTGTCGGTGCGCACGGGGGACGACGGTCGCATCTCCTCCGCGACGCTCCGTCAGGAGGGGGTTGACCCGGTGAGCGGCATTCCCGTCGTCCGCCCGCACACGCTCCGGATCGGGCGGTACTCTGCCGAGGGCGACGCCATGGTGCGCACGTGGAGCGCAGAGGTCTCCCTGGAGGGGCTCTCCGCAGAGGTGCCCGGACTGATCGGGCAGCCAGCGCTCAAAGGCCCGGAGTTCCTGCTCGTCAACGACGACGACCTGACCTACGCAACCGTGCGCTTCGAGGGGCAGACGCTCGCCGCACTGCTGGAGAACGTCCACCGGGTCGCGGATCCCCTGGCTCAGGCGGTCATCCTCTCCAACCTCTGGGAGATGGTCCGCCACGGCGCTCTCGCGGCGCGGGACTTCGTGCCTGCTGCCCTCCGCGTGGCTGAGGCGGCAGATGAGATCGGTCTCGTGACGGTGCTGCTCCAGCGCGCCGTCATCGCCGCGACCCGATTCGCGCCCGTCGCCGACCGCGCCTTGCTCATGGGAATGATCGCCGACGCCGCATGGGTCGGCATGGAGGATCCCGAGACTCCGCAGCCCTTCGCCCACCAGTATGCCCAGACGGCGGCCAGCCTGGCCCGAACGGTGAGGACGGAGGATGCCGCTGACCTCATCGCCGGACGACGCCCGGCTGCTGAACGGGCCCTGGACGAGGACCTGACGTGGGCCTTCGTCGTCGCCCTGACGGCAGCGGGTCGGATGAGCGCCGAGGAGATCACCGCTCGCTACGAGGCGAAGCCGTCCACCGCCGCGGACCGCATGCGTCGGCAGGCGCTCGCGGCCCTCCCCGGAGCGGAGAACAAGACGTCCGTGTGGGACGAGGCCTGGGGGCAGGAGTCGCTCTCCAATGACGCGGTCTCGGCGCTCGCAGCCGGTTTCGGCATGGGGACGGCCTCAGTGCTGGACCCCATCCGGGCTGACTACACCTCCCGTCTGCTGCCCACGTGGTCCTCCCGCTCCCAGGAGATCGCCTCTCGGCTCATCCGGGGCTTCTTCCCTCACGACCTCGACGCCGACGGACGGGGAAGCCACCCCTTCGTCGATGCGCTCGAGTCGTGGCTCGCGGACAATGCCGAGGCCCCGGCGGCCCTCAAGCGCCTGCTGGCAGAGGAGCTCCACGAGGCGAGACTGCAGCTCGCAGCGCAGCAGCGCGGACGGGACGGGGTCTAGCGCCAGGTGTGCTGCGGCGTCCCGCGAACGCACAGGAACGTCACAGCTGACGACGGGTCCTCTCTGGGCTGAGAGCCACAGAGTAGAACCATGAGCACTTCGACCTTCCCGCAGCCCGCGACGGCTGCACTCCCCGTGACCGCACGCCGGTCTGTGGACCAGCAGCGCCCCACACGCTTCGCAGCCCCCTCTGTCAAGAACATCCCCCGCTGGTGGAAGGATGCCTCGGTGCTGCTTGCCTGGGGACTCGGCCTCTTCGTCGTCGCCCTCTGGGTGGCGCACGGCGGCCTCCTCCAGAGCAGCCTCGGAGACTGGCTGACCTCGATCGGGCGGGTGACGGGCCTCGTCGCCTCCTACCTCCTGCTTCTGCAGGTGTTCCTCATGGCGCGCATCCCCTTCGTGGAGCAGGCCTGGGGGCAGGACGGACTGACGCGACTCCACCGCTGGGTGGGATTCTCCTCCTTCAACCTCATGGTGGCGCACATTGTGCTCATCGTCCTCGGATACGCCGCGGGCCAGTGGTCAAAGGTGTGGGGGACGTTCTGGGATGTGGTCCTCAACGAGCCGGGCATGGTGCTCGCCGCGGCCGGAACCCTCGCGATCATCATGGTGGTCGTGACCTCCTTCAAAGCTGCCCGCAAGAAGCTGCGCTATGAGTCCTGGCACCTGATCCACCTGTACGCCTACCTCGGCGTCGGGCTGGCTCTCCCCCACCAGCTGTGGACGGGACAGGACTTCCTCGTCTCCCCCGCCGTCACGGCGTTCTGGTGGGGCCTGTACATCGTGTGCCTCGGAGCGGTGCTCGTCTACCGCGTGGCCCTTCCGCTGACGCGATCGGCCCTCAGCCGGATCCGCGTTGACCATGTCACGATGGAGAACCCGACCACGGTGACCGTTCAGGTGAGCGGACCGGGCGTCCGCCGGCTCAAGGCCCAGGGCGGCCAGTTCTTCCAGTGGCGTTTCCTGGACGGGCCGGGGTGGACTCGCGCCAACCCCTACTCCCTCTCCGCTGCGCCCCGCAACAACACGATGGCCTTCACCGCGGCCGTGGTCGGTGACGGCAGCGCACGCCTCACGACTCTTCGCCCGGGAACGAGAGTCATGGTGGAGGGCCCCTACGGCCGGATGCACGCCGGGGCTGCAGAAACTCGCAAGGCCCTGCTCATGGGCGCGGGCATCGGCATCACCCCCATGAAGGCGCTCCTCGAGTCCTTCCCCGCCCATGCCGGCGACATCACGGTGCTCCACCGCTACTCCCGGCCTGAGGATCTGGTCCTCTCCGATGAGATCGCGGAGATCGCCGAACAGCGCGGCGCTCACTACCGCCTCATCGACGGCCCCCGAGTGCAGGGACGGGCCAGCTGGCTCCCCGCGCGCCTGGGCCACCTGGACGACGCCGACGCGCTCCTCGCCGCCTGCCCGGACCTGCTGGAGCGAGACCTCTTCGTCTGCGGCTCCGAGGGCTGGATGAAAGCCGTCACCGACGCCGCAGTCGCCGCGGGTCTTCCCCGCACCCGCATCCACGTCGAACACTTCTCCTACTAAGAAAGAATCTCTCCCATGCGCCGCATCACCCTTTGGTTCATGAGCACGGTCACCCTGCTCGTCCTCCTCTTCAGCTACCACACCTCGACAGAGAGCGTCTCCGCCAGCGAGCAGGTGGCCACGCCCAAGACGGCCTCTTCCCCGTCTACGGCCGCCGCCTCACCCAGCCCTGCTGACATCCCGAGTGCGACCTCCTCCACCCCCTCGGCATCCTCAAGCAGCACCACCGCAGCCACTCCGAAGGCATCGAGCACCGCTGCCTCGACCGGCACGCTCAAGGACGGCACCTACACCGGCACGAGCGTTGAGACGAAGTGGGGACCGGTCCAGGTCAAGATCGTCGTCAGCGGAGGCAAGATCACGAGCAGTGACGCTGTCGTCTACCCGACCGAGAACAACAAGGACATCGAGATCAACCAGGTTGCCGTCCCCGCCCTCAACGATGAGGCCGTCGCGGCTCAGAGCGCCTCGATCGACGCGGTCTCCGGTGCCTCCTACACCTCCTACGGGTACATCACGAGCCTCCAGTCAGCTCTGGACCAGGCTGCAGCCTGATGAACGCCCAACCCTGGTCAGTCCGCGCGCTGACGGTCGAGACGATGGGGATGACCGTCTCCCTGCACGTCAGGGCTGAGGATCCCCACCGCTCGGACATCGTTGAGGCGGCCACCGAGGCGTTCCGCGTCTTCGGACGGGCCGACCGGGTCTTCTCCCCGTGGAAGCCGGAGAGCGACCTCATGCGCATCCGTCGCGGCGAGATGACCGCAGACGAGGCCGACCCCTGGTACGCCGAGGTGGTCCAGCTGTGCCGGGGCGCTGAGGAGCGCACGAACGGGCTCTTCACGACCGACCTTGTGGGCCCGGACGACACGCGCGGCTGGGACCCCACGGGACTCGTCAAGGGCTGGGCGGGAGACCGCGCGGCGGACGTTCTCCGGACGCTGGAGGGTGTCGAATTCTGCCTCAATGCTGCGGGGGACATCGTCGTCGACGGCCGGCCCGGAGACGGAGCGGAGATCTCGGACACCTGGCGCATCGGCCTGGCGGACCCGGCTGACAGCTCGCGGATTCGGGACGTCGTGGAGCTGAGGCGCGGCGCCCTGGCCACCTCGGGCACGGGCGAGCGCGGCCAGCACATCGTGGATCCGCGGACGGGACGGCCTGCCGAGACTCCCCACGGCTCCGTGACGGTGACCGGCCCTTCCCTGCTCTGGGCAGACGTGTGGGCGACCGTCGCCTTCATCGACCCTGCCGCCGTCCGCGGGAACGACGACGGATGCACCCTCGTCTCGATCCTGCGCTGACGCCCCCCCCCGCACACACCTATCCCCGATGCTCAGCCGAGAAAAGGCGGCGTTTTGAACGTTCAAAACGCCGCTTTCTCTGGG
>JAGLBH010000078.1 GCA_018260285.1 Arthrobacter sp.
GCCTCGACCATCACGCGGACGAGCTGCTCCGTGCCCGAGGCGCGCAGGAGCACCCGGCCGGTCCCGCCCAGCTCTGCCTCGGCCTGTGCCACGGCCGACTGGATCTCCTCGGACGAGCCCACGCGGGACTTGTCCACGTTCTTGACGTTGATGAGCACCTGGGGCAGGCGGTTCATGAGCTGCGAGAGCTCTTTGAGGCTCTTGCCGGTCTGTGCCACCCGTGCGGCGAGCTGCAGTCCGGTGAGCACGCCGTCCCCCGTCGTCGCATAGTCGGCGAAGATGACGTGGCCCGACTGCTCGCCGCCCAGGTTGTAGCCGCCGTCCCGCATTCCCTCGAGCACGTAGCGGTCGCCGACAGCAGTCTGCTTGACCGTGATTCCGGCCTCCGTCAGGGCGATCTTCAGGCCGAGGTTGCTCATGACCGTGGCCACGAGGGTGTTGTCCTTGAGCTTGCCGTTCTCCTTGAGGGCCAGGGCCAGGATGGTCATGATCTGGTCCCCGTCCACCACCTCGCCCTCGTGGTCAACGGCCAGGCAGCGGTCGGCGTCGCCGTCGTGGGCGATGCCGAGATCCGCCTTGTGCTCGAGCACTGCGGCCTGGAGCGGCTCGAGGTGCGTGGACCCCACGCCGTCGTTGATGTTGACCCCGTTGGGCTCTGCGCCGATGACGACGACCTCGGCCCCGGCGTCTGCGAAGACCTCCGGGGAGCAGCCGCTTGCGGCGCCGTGGGCGCAGTCCAGGACGATCTTGAGCCCGTCGAGGCGCGTCGGCAGCGTGGAGAGCAGGTGAAGGACGTAGCGGTCCTCGGCGTCGGCGAAGCGGCGGATGTTGCCCACCTCGCCGCCCACGGGACGCGGTGCCGTCTTGGAGAGACGAGCCTCGATGCGGTCTTCGAGGTCGTCGGAGAGCTTCTTGCCGCCGCGGGCCAGGAACTTGATGCCGTTGTCCGGGGCGGGGTTGTGCGAGGCGGAGATCATGACGCCGAAGTCCGCCTTCAGATCCGCCACGAGGAAGGCGGTGGCGGGTGTGGGGAGCACGCCGGCGTCATAGACGTCGACGCCGGAGGCGGCCAGGCCTGCCTCGATGGCAGCGGAGATGAACTCGCCGCTGATCCGCGGATCCCGCGCCACCACAGCCACAGGGCGCGTGCGACCGTCCGAAGCCTCTGAGAGCTGCTCGAACCCCAGCACGACTGCCGCGGCCTGAGCCAGCTGCATCGCCAGCTCGGGCGTGATCAGTTCATTTGCTTTTCCTCGCACACCATCGGTGCCAAATAACCTAGTCATCGCATATCATCATAGGCCCAGACCGTCAGGATTGCCCCATTTCCCAGGGGCGCATCTCCCCGTCAGACGAGGCTGGAGCCTGAATTGTCCCGCGCGAAGTCATAGTATTCGCGGTGCTTCAGCCCTGCGGCGGCCTCTTCATCGAGCACGACGATCGCGCGGGGGTGCCACTGGAGAGCGGACGCCGGGCAGTGCGCCCCGGACGGCCCCTCGATCATGGCGGCGACAGCCTCAGCCTTGCCTGCCCCGTGGGCCACGAGAACAATGGAGCGCGCCTCCATGATCGTCTGAATTCCCTGGGTGAGGCAGTGAATCGGAACATCGCCGATCCGGCCCCCGAAAAATCGCGCATTGTCACGGCGCGTCTGGGGAGCCAGAGTCTTGATCCGCGTGCGGCTGCCGAGGGACGAGCCCGGCTCGTTGAAGCCGATGTGCCCGTTGGCCCCGATGCCCAGAATCTGCACGTCCACCCCGCCGGCGGCCTGCATGCGCCGCTCGAAGTCCGCGCACTCCTCTTTCAGGTCACTGGCGGTGCCGTCGAGCACATGCACCCGCTCAGGCGAAAGCCCCAGCTTCTCCACCACGTCCCGCTGCACCACCCGGTGGTAGCTCTCCGGGTGGTCGAGGGGCAGGCCCACGTACTCGTCGAGGGCGAACGCCGTGACCGCCGAGGGGTCGAACTCCCCCTCAGCTGCTGCCCGGGCCAGAGACTCGTAGGTGGCGATCGGGCTGGAACCGGTCGCGATACCCAGGACGGGGCGGGGACGAGCGGCCAAGATCCGGGTGACAGCCCGAGCCGCCTCCTCCCCCACTGCTGCGGGATCGGGCATGACAAGAATCTCCATGACAAACATCTTAGGAGGTGGGATATTCATAGAATGAGGCCATGACGCTCACGCTCCTCACACATGCCGCCCCGTGGAAGACCGGCGCCCCCCGCTGGGCCCTCCACGACGGAACGCGCCTCATCGCCTCGGGCCCCGCCGTCGAGCCCGGCGAGGAGGAGCTGCGAGCTGTGATGAAGGGCGCCGACATCGGAGATGTCCTTCGCGAGCGGGCCGACGGCCTGACCCTCGCCCCCGGACTCGTCGACAGCCACTGCCACGGAGGCGGCGGGCGGGCCTTTGAAGACGCCCTGGCAGTCGAGGACGCGGTGCCTGCGATCCTCCGGACCCACGGAGAGCACGGGACAGCGGTCATGACGGCCTCCCTGGTCTCAGGCGCCCTGCCCCGCATGGCGGAGACGATCCGACGAGTGCTCGCCCAGGAGCCCCCCAGCGGAGTCCAGCTCGCGGGGATCCATCTCGAAGGCCCCTGCCTCTCCCCCCTCCACAAGGGAGCCCACGCCGAGGAGCACCTCCGGGCTCCCACAGTGGAGCGCCTCAAGCCCCTCCTCGAGGCCGCCGAGGGTCGCATCCGCCAGGTGACGCTGGCCCCGGAGCTCGACGAGGGCTTCGCCGTAACCCGCTTTCTCGCCGAGAACGGCGTGCGTGTGGCCATCGGGCACACGAACGCCGATTACGAGACCGCCCGCGCGGCATTCGACGCCGGGGCCACTCTGCTCACCCACACCTTCAACGCGATGCGCGGGCTGCACCACCGTGATCCCGGGCCCATCGCTGCCGCCCTCGAGACGGACACGGTGTGGCTCGAGCTCATCGCCGACGGCGTGCACGTCCACCCCCCGCTCATCCGGATGCTCTTCCGGGAGGCGGCAGAGCGCGTCGTCCTCGTCACGGATGCGATGGCGGCAGCAGCCTGCGGGGACGGCCGGTACCGACTCGGCGAGCTCGACGTCGACGTTGCCGGCGGAACGGCCCGTCTGGCTGACGGCGGGGCCATCGCGGGCAGCACCCTGACGATGGACCGCGCCGTCCGCTTCGCCGTCGGCTGCGGGGTTCCGCTCGAGCAGGCCGTCACAGCGGCGACGATCAGCCCCGCGAAGGCCCTCGGCCTGGACCGCTCCCTCTCTGCGGGCGGATTCCTGCCGGGAGCGCCCCGCCCCTCGCTCCTGCGGCTCTAGGCTCCTGCGGCTTTTGCTGCGGCCGCGCCGCACCCCTGGGGCGCTCGTTGGAAGGACCGAGGCAGGGGCCTTTGCCGTCGTCGTCGGGACAGCCATCACTCACCCTGCGACGATCACCCGCTGTTTCGTCGAGGCCCTGTAGCGTACGCCCCCTGATTCTCGGGGGTTCCTCGCCTACGCCCCATGACCCCACACGCAGGAAAGCCCCGCCGCCGTCCAGGAAAACTGAACGGAGCGGGGCTTTCGCACGGGATGCCCCCATGAGGAGAGCATCCGCAGAAGCGGGATTTAGCGCTTCGAGTACTGCGGGGCCTTGCGGGCCTTCTTGAGACCGGCCTTCTTGCGCTCGATGACGCGAGCGTCACGAGTCAGGTAGCCAGCCTTCTTGAGAGCGGCGCGGTTGTTCTCGCGGTCGATCTCGTTGAGGCAGCGGGCGATGCCGAGGCGAAGCGCGCCGGCCTGGCCGGAGGGGCCGCCGCCGTCGATGCGTGCGATGACGTCGTATGCGTCGTCAAGCTCGAGGAGCTTGAACGGCTCGTTGACGTCCTGCTGGTGCAGCTTGTTCGGGAAGTAGTCGGCCAGTTCGCGCCCGTTGATGATCCACTTGCCGGATCCCGGGGTGATGCGAACACGGGCGATGGCCTGCTTGCGACGGCCAACGGCTGCGCCGCCGACAGTCAGCTCGCCGCGCTCGCGCTTGGACGTTGCAGCAACCGAGTCAGAGGACTCTGACGTGTAGCTGGTCAGCTGCTCTTCGGGGGTTTCCACGAGCTCTTCAGTGTTCTGAGCCACGATTCTCCTAAATTCTTGGAAGTTACTAGGTGGCCAGGACTACTGGGAGACCTGGGTGATCTCGAAGGCCTTGGGCTGCTGAGCAGCGTGCGGGTGCGAGGCACCTGCGTAGACCTTGAGCTTGGACATGTACACGTCGTTGAGCTTGTTCTTCGGGAGCATGCCGCGAATAGCCTTCTCGACGGCGCGCGTCGGGTGCTTGGCAAGCATCTCGGTGTAGTTCATCGACGACAGGCCGCCCGGGTATCCCGAGTGACGGTAGGCGCGCTTCTGCTCGAGCTTGGCACCCGTGAGGGCAACCTTCTCGGCGTTGATGATGATGACGAAGTCGCCCATGTCCTGGTGAGGAGCGAAGGTCGGCTTGTGCTTTCCGCGCAGCAGTGTTGCGGTCTGGCTGGCAAGACGACCCAAAACGACATCAGTGGCGTCAATGACGTGCCACTGGCGATCTGCATCGCCGGGCTTCGGAGTGTACGTACGCACAGTAATTGCCTTTACGTTGTTGTTTTCGGTGGCCATGGCCCGTGAGGTAACCGTTGGCTGAGATCTCTTCGATCAGTGCGTGGGGCGTTGACAGTTCAGGTGAGGACTGAACAGCCGCCGCTCCCTGGCTACCGGCACCAATCGCCAGGGCTTCAAGACCCTGCAACTGGGCCACCCGAGCGGAGGTTCTGCCGAAACAGGACACGCACAACGACTCTTCATCTTACCCCAGAGGTGCCAGAAGACCCAACTTAAGGAAACGAGGTGTTAACCTGCTCCTCACCTGGCGGCTCCGCCTCCCTGAGCGCGCGGGTCACAGCGGCCCTCGCGGCGAGCTCTTCGGGCGGCGGATAGCTCACCCCGTCGAGCGTCAGCCCGTGGGGCGGGGCCATCGCCGGACGACGCCGGACGTCCCGACCCTCCAGCCTGCGCCCCACCTCGTCGGGGGTCTGCGCTCCCTTGCCGACCTCCACGAGGGCCGCCACGATATTGCGCACCATGTGGTGGCAGAAGGCGTCCGCCCGCAGGCGCACCTCGAGCATGCCGCTCTCCGCGCGCAGAACCCTCACGCTGTGCAGCCCGCGGATCGTCGTCGCCCCCTCCCTCGGCTTGCAGAAGCCCGCGAAGTCGCGGACGCCCACGAGAAGCCCCGCGGCTTGGGCCATGAGGGCCGCGTCGAGGGGCTGCGGAACCCACCAGGCCATGCGACGGGTCAGCGGGTCCCACTCCCCCCG
The DNA here is from genome assembly GCA_018260285.1 of Arthrobacter sp. Taxonomy (GTDB): domain Bacteria; phylum Actinomycetota; class Actinomycetes; order Actinomycetales; family Micrococcaceae; genus Falsarthrobacter. The sequence goes on from JAGLBH010000078.1 coordinate 5,319, forward strand.
GGCGTCGCAGATCCGATAGACGTAGGAGCGGTCGAGGGCGGAGAATCGCGCGTCGAAGTCCCGGGGAACCCTCCGGACCTCATAGACGACGACGGCGCCCCGCTTGGGGCCGAGCACCCTGGCCAGAGTGCCGTCGATGCGGCGCAGGAGGGCCTCCTCGAGCGACAGGGAGGATCGGGAGATGACGGCAGCGGCCTCATCGTCTGTGAGGTCGAGATGGACTACCTGCCGGCGGGCGTGCACGCCGGTGTCGGTGCGGCCGGCCACGACCACCCGCACCGGGCGGCGCAGGATCATCCCCAGGGCCTCCTCCAGGGCCCCCTGGACGGTGAGCAGGCCTGGCTGAACAGCCCAGCCGTGGAAGTCCGTGCCGTCGTAGCCGAGAGTCAGGGAGAGGCGAAGTTCGTGAGTCATGGGGCGCTTTCACCGCGGGCAGCGGTCACGGGGACAGGAGACAGAGAGGAGAAACAGAGGACGCGCCCCCGCCGAATAGGCAGAGGCGCGTCCGTGCGCAGTCGGGAAGCCCGACAACGGGGGTGCTACTTGGCGTCCGTCTCCGTGGCCTCGGCAGCAGGTGCCTCGGTCTGAGCGGTCTCGACCTCGGCCGGAGCCTCAGCCGGGGCGGCAGCCTTGGCTGCCTGAGTTGCTTCCTTCACGACAGCCTGCTTCGGGGAGACAGGCTCCATGACGAGCTCGATGACTGCCATCGGAGCGTTGTCGCCGGCGCGGTTGCCGATCTTCGTGATGCGGGTGTAGCCGCCTTCACGCTGAGCCATTGCCGGTGCGATCTCGTCGAAGAGCTCGCGGACCACGAGCTTGTCGCCGATGCGACGAAGAACGCGGCGGCGTGCGGCGAGGTCGCCGCGCTTGGCGAAGGTGATGAAGCGCTCGGCAACCGGGCGGAGGCGCTTGGCCTTCGTCACGGTCGTGGTGATGCGCTTGTGCTCGAAGAGCTGGGCCGAGAGGTTTGCGAGCATGATGCGCTCGTGTGCCGCTCCGCCTCCGAGGCGAGGACCCTTGGTGGGCGTAGGCATGGTATTTCTCCTTGTCTTGCTCCGCAGTTCGCTCTAGCGACTGGGAAAAACGATACGTATGAACGAACGAGTCTCTTAGAACTCTTCGCTGCTGAAGACGGACTCTTCTTCGATTTCCTGCGCGCGAGCGGCAAGGTCGAACCCGGGAGGGGAATCCTTGAGCGCAAGGCCGAGCTCAACGAGCTTGTCCTTGACCTCGTCGATCGACTTGGCGCCGAAGTTGCGGATGTCCATGAGGTCTGCCTCGGAGCGGCTGACGAGCTCACCCACAGTGTGGATGCCCTCGCGCTTGAGGCAGTTGTAGGAGCGAACCGACAGTTCCAGATCCTCGATCGGCAGAGCAAGGTCAGCCTGAGCCGCCTGATCCACCGGGCTCGGGCCGATCTCGATGCCCTCTGCCGCAGTGTTGAGCTCACGTGCCAGGCTGAACAGCTCCACGAGCGTGGAGCCGGCCGAGGCAATGGCGTCACGCGGGGAGATGGCGGCCTTGGTCTCGACGTCGACGATGAGCTTGTCGAAGTCAGTGCGCTGCTCCACACGAGTCGCCTCGACGCGGAACGTCACCTTGAGAACCGGCGAGTAGATGGAGTCCACCGGAATGCGGCCGATCTCCTGGTCTGCAGACTTGTTCAGAGCTGCCGAGACGTAGCCGCGGCCGCGCTCGATGGTGAGCTCGAGCTCGAACTTGCCCTTCTCGTTGAGCGTGGCGATATGAAGATCCGGGTTGTGGATCTCGACACCGGCCGGCGGAGCGATGTCCGCAGCGGTGACGACGCCCGGACCCTGCTTGCGCAGGTAGGCGACAACCGGCTCATCGTGCTCGGAAGAGACGGAGAGGTTCTTGATGTTCAGGATGATCTCGGTGACGTCTTCCTTGACACCTTCAACCGTGCTGAACTCATGGAGAACACCGTCAATGCGAACGCTCGTCACTGCCGCGCCCGGAATGGACGAGAGCAGAGTGCGACGGAGCGAGTTGCCCAGGGTGTAGCCAAAGCCAGGCTCGAGGGGTTCGATCGTGAACCGCGAACGGTTCTCGGAAACGACGTCTTCAGTCAGCGTGGGGCGCTGTGCGATTAGCACGTAGTTATTCCTTTCGGCGTGCGTCCGCTATATGAC
>JAGLBH010000079.1 GCA_018260285.1 Arthrobacter sp.
GAATGGATCGTGCGCTAGCTGGACGGACTGCGAGTCGGCCCGCGGGCGGGGGCGGATGCCTACCGCGGCCGGGACTGAGCTGAGCGGCGTGCCTGCTGCTCGAGCGAGTCGTCCAGAGCGCCGGGCTCGAAGGAGCCGTAGCGCCGCTCGGCGGCCGTGCGGATGAGGAAGTCTGCGATGGCAGGGTTCTTGGGCAGGAGCGATCCGTGGAGGTACGTGCCGATGACATTGCCCGTGCGGGCGCCCTCCGAGGAGTCGTCCCCGTTGTTGCCCGCGCCGAGCGTGACCTGCCCCAGCGGCGTGGAGCCGGGGCCCACGACCGTCTTGCCCGAGTGGTTCTCGTAGCCCACGATCGTGCCGAACTCTTCCGACTCCGTGACGATGTTGCCGATGAGGCGGGTCTCGGACCCCTGCGTGCGCACGTCGAGAATGCCGACCCCCGTCAGCGTGCTTCCGCCGACCGTCGTGAACTCGTGCCCGAAGAGCTGGTACATGCCGCAGATGACGAGCATCGGCACGCCCTCAGAGGCGAGGCGGGTCAGGGCGGGCGCGATCGTCGGAAGATCGTCGATGATCTTCACCTGGCCGGAGTCCTGGCCTCCGCCGCCCAGGATGATGTCAACGTCCTCGGGAAACTCGTCGCCCACGTTGTACTCGAGGATGACTGGTGTGTAGCCGTGCCACGAGGCGCGCCGGGCCACCGCGAGGGTGTTGCCCCAGTCGCCGTAGATGTTCATGGCCTCCGGGTAGAGCTGGAGGATGCGAAGCTCGCCCTTGACAGGCTCGCTGACGCGGAAGGCGGGCAGGCTCACGAGAAGTCCTTCACTGTGGTGTACCGGGCCAGCTCCTTGCGCAGCGCGAGCATGGCGGTGTATGTGCAGAAGATGCGCTTGGGCTCATCGGGGTGCTCGGCGATGAAGGCGTCGAGGGAGGCCGCGAGATCCTCGTTGACGGTGCCGTAGGCCACGTCGTCATACTTCAGGCGCAGCGCCATGTCTGCGGCGCGCACCCCGCTCACGCGGTCCACGCCTCGAGCACGGAGGATGTCGAAGTCCACGTCCCACAGCCAGGACATGTCACGCCCGTCGGCGTAGTTGTCATTGACAGCGATCATCGTGGCGCAGGACGAGTTGTCGAAGGACTGGAGGCCGAGGCGGAAGCCCGAGGGGTTCTTGACAAGCACCAGCTCGAGGTCCTGCCCGTTGACCGTGAGCGACTCGCCGCGCCCGAAGGCCGGGGTCACGTTCGCGAGAGACTCCAGGAGCGATGTGCGGTCCACGCGGTCCCCGAGAATGCGGTGGACGAGGGTGAGGGCGGCTGCGGCATTGAAGATGTTGTACACGCCCTTGAGCGCGAGGGTCGCCTCGAGCGTCTGGCCGAGCACGTCGAACTCGGCGCGGTTCCCCTCCACCGCCGTGAGCAGGACGTCCGCCGGGAGCGCGTCTGCGGGAACGGCGGCGGGGGAGGCTTCCTCCACGACGCCCTCGTCCGAGCCGCGCATGTCGTCGTCGGAGGGGAAGAGGCGGCGCAGGGAGGGGGCGAGGCCGAAGTAGGCCACGTCAGCCCCCGCCTGGGCGGCGCCCTGGTCCGCGATGCGGGCCACGCGCGGGTCCTCGCGGTTGAGCACCACGGTGCCCGTGGTGCGGGAGGCGATGGTGTTGAGGAACCCTGCGGTCGTGTCGATCTCGCCGAAGCGGTCCAGCTGGTCCCGCAGCACGTTGAGGAGGAGCGAGTATGTCGGCTGGAACTGGCGGACGAAGTGGACAGCGTGCGCCTCGTCCAGCTCGAGCACGGCGATGTCCGCGCTGAGGCGGCCGGTCACCGAGGCCTCGGCCACGAGCGAGGCGACGACGCCGCGCGTGAAGTTCGACCCGGACCGGTTGGTGAAGACCCGGAGCCCCTGGGATTCGAGCAGCTCGACGACCATCTTCGTCGTCGTCGTCTTGCCGTTGGTCCCTGAGACGACGACGACGCCCTGGGGAATGCGTGCGAGCATCGAGGCCAGGAAGTCTGGGTCCATCCGCTCGACGACCAGGCCGGGCAGAGCAGAGCCGCCGCCTTTGAGACGAGACGCTGCTCGCACGGCTTTGCCGACCAGTACACTCACGGGAATCATGCTCAGCAGTTTACGGGACTAAACCTGACCCCGCCTGAAAGCCGCAGGTTCCCGGGAAGGGCGCGGGGGAACAGTAGACTCGCCTTCATGACGCACCCATCTCCTGCCGCCAGCGCCGCTCGTCCCCGCGTGGGGGTTCTCGCCGTTCAGGGCGACTTCCGGGAGCACATCGCCTTCGCCGAGGCAGCCGGAGCGCAGGCATTCCCTGTGCGCCGGCCTGCGGACCTCGAGGGGATCGACGGGCTGATCCTCCCCGGGGGAGAGTCCACCGCGATCGACAAGCTCTCCCGGATCTTCGAGCTGGATGAGCCCATTCGGCGGCTCATTCGAGACGGCCTGCCCGTCTACGGCTCCTGCGCGGGTCTCATCATGCTCGCCGACCGGATCGATGACCCGGCGCTTGACGCCGAGGGCCTGCCGCAGCGCACCTTCGGCGGGATCGACATGACCGTCAAGCGCAACGCCTTCGGCCGCCAGCGGGAGAGCTTCGAAGTGGATCTCGCCTTCGCCGGGCTCGAGCCGGACCCGGTCCGTGCGGTGTTCATCCGCGCGCCTCTCGTCCTGGAGGCGGGGGAGGGCGTGGAGATCCTCGCCCGAGTGGGCGACGCCGCCCCCGCTCTCGCCGGCGGGCAGACAGGGGAGACGCCGGGCCTTCCGGATCGGGCCGGTAGAATTGTGGCAGTGCGTTCTGGAAACCTCTTGGCCACGAGCTTCCACCCGGAAGTGACGAACGAGCGGCGCGTCCACGAACTTTTCATGAAGATGATCTCAAGGAGATAAGCAGAGTATGTCGGGTCACTCCAAATGGGCTACCACCAAGCACAAGAAGGCTGCGATTGACGCCAAGCGCGCCAAGTCCTTTGCCAAGCTCATCAAAAACATCGAAGTCGCCGCCCGTGCTGGGGGCGCCGACATGTCCGGCAACCCTGCCCTCGAGCTCGCGGTCACGAAGGCCAAGAAGTCGTCCGTGCCGAACGACAACATCGACCGCGCCATCAAGCGCGGCGCGGGCCTGACCGGCGAGGTCGTCGACTACACCGAGATCATCTACGAGGCACGCGGCCCGCAGGGCTCCGCCCTTCTCATCGAGTGCCTCACGGACAACAAGAACCGCGCCGCCTCCGAGGTCCGCGTGGCGATCACCCGCAACGGCGGGACCATCGCTGACCCGGGCTCCGTGGCCTACCTCTTCGCCCGCAAGGGCCTCGTCAACCTCCCCAAGAAGGACCTGACCGAGGACGACCTCCTCATGGCCGTGCTGGACGCCGGCGCCGAAGAGGTCAAGGAGTCCGGCGAGAGCTTCGAGATCCACTCCGAGCCGAGCGACCTGCGCGCCGTGGTCGCCGCTCTCGAGGAGGCCGGCATCGAGTACGAGACGGACGAGATCGAGTTCGTCCCCTCCATGCACGTGGAGCTCGACGCCGAGGGCGCCCGCAAGTTCCTCAAGCTCGCGGACGCGATCGAAGAGCTCGACGACGTCCAGAACGTCTACTCCAACGCGGACATCTCCGCCGAGGTCATGGCCGAGCTGGAAAACGACTGACACGCATGCCTGAGCGCCGCAGCGGGGTCACCCGCATCCTGGGCGTCGACCCGGGGCTGACCCGCTGCGGCATCGGCGTCATCGACATGCACCCGAACCGTCGGGCTACGCTCGTCGACGTGGGCGTCGTCGGGACGGATGCGACGACTTCTCTGGACCAGCGCCTCCTGACGATCGCCGAGGCGATCGACACGTGGATGGACCGCCACACGCCGGACATGTTCGCGCTCGAGCGAGTGTTCAGCCACAACAACGTGAGCACGGTCATGGGGACGGCACAGGCCTCCGGCGTCGTCATCGTGGCCGCGGCGCGCCGTGGAATCCCCGTGGCCCTGCACACGCCGACGGAGGTCAAGGCCGCCGTCACGGGGGACGGGCAGGCAGGGAAAGAGGCTGTCACCGCCATGGTCACTCGCATTCTCGCGCTCTCTGCACCCCCGCGCCCTGCCGACGCGGCGGACGCCCTGGCCCTGTGCATCGCCGCAGGATGGCGCCGCTCGGTGTCCGCAGCCGAGGGATCCCAGGTGGTGGGCGCGGCCCGCAGAACGCCTGCGGCCCCCCGGCGAGGCGAGCTCACTCCTGCGCAGAAGGCCTGGGCCCAGGCCGAGGCGTCGGGCAGAAGACCCGCACCCAGGCGATTCTCCTGACTCGCGTTCGAAAGTATGTTCTAATCGTTAAGGCCATCCTCTGCCTGTCGAAAGCGAGTCGACCGTGATTTCCATCCTCCGCGGCGAGATCGAGTCCGTGACGCTCTCCTCCGCCGTGATCCTCGTGGGAGGAGTCGGCCTGGAGTTCCATGCTCCCGCCCCCACCCTGGCAGCGCTGCGCACGGGCTCTGAGGCCACTGTCTACACGTCTCTCGTGGTGCGGGAGGACTCTCTGACGCTCTACGGGTTCATCGACCGGGACACGCGCACGGCGTTCGAGATCATCACCTCGATCACGGGGGTGGGGCCCAAGCTGGGCCTCGCCGTGCTCTCCGTTCACGACGCCGACTCGCTGCGCAGGGCAGTCTCCCGCGAGGACAAGGCCGCGCTTCAGGCGGTGCCGGGCATCGGCCCCAAGTCTGCGGCGCGCATGCTCCTCGAGCTCAAGGACAAGCTGAAGGCGCCCGCCCTCATGCAAGAGGGCCTGCTGGCGCCCACGGGCGGGACGGACGTCAAGATCCAGGTCCTGGCCGCGCTGGAGGCGCTGGGGTGGAATGAGAGAGAGGCCGAGAAGGCCTGGGCCGCAGTGGAAGCCGATCAGCCTGAGGTTATGGCCTCGGACAACGTCTCGACTGTCCTCAAGACCGTTCTCCAGAGTCTCTCCCGGGCGCGCTGATGCCGGAGAGGGAGCTTCTGCAGCCGTCGGCCGATCCGGAGGACCGGGCGCTCGAGGGCGCCCTCAGGCCGAAGAGCCTGTCTGACTTCGTGGGTCAGGAACGGGTGAGAGAGCAGCTGGACCTCGTGCTCAAGGCGGCCCAGATGCGAGAGCGCACAGCTGACCACGTGCTCCTCTCCGGGCCTCCCGGCCTGGGAAAGACCACCCTGGCCATGATCGTGGCCCAGGAGATGAGCGCGCCCCTGCGCATCACGAGCGGCCCGGCCATTCAGCACGCTGGCGACTTGGCGGCCATTCTCTCCTCCCTCGTTCCCGGGGAGATCCTCTTCCTCGACGAGATCCACCGCATGTCCCGTCCGGCCGAAGAGATGCTCTACATGGCCATGGAGGACTTCCGCGTGGACGTGATCGTGGGAAAGGGAGCAGGAGCCACGTCAATCCCGCTCGAGCTGCCTCCCTTCACACTGGTGGGCGCCACCACCCGAGCCGGCCTGCTCCCAGGCCCGCTGAGGGACCGCTTCGGGTTCACAGGCCATCTCGAGTTCTACTCGGTCGAGGAACTTGAGAGGGTTCTGCGCCGCTCCGCACTCCTCATGGACCTCAGCGTCACGAGCGACGGCTTCGGGGAGATCGCCCGGCGATCCCGGGGAACGCCCCGGATCGCCAACCGCCTCTTGCGCCGTGTGCGAGACTGGGCACTCGTGCACCAGGTCCATCGGATCGAGCAGACCCACGCCAATACCGCGCTGACGATGTACGAGGTGGATCAGCGCGGCCTGGACCGCCTGGACCGCAATGTCCTCCTCGCGCTCATCGACAAATTCGGGGGAGGCCCGGTGGGCCTGTCCACCCTGGCCATTGCCGTGGGCGAGGAGATAGAGACGGTGGAGACCGTCGCTGAGCCGTATCTCGTGCGGGAGGGCCTCCTGGGACGCACCCCTCGCGGGCGTGTGGCCACCCGCGCCGCGTACGCGCATCTGGGAAGGGCCGTCCCCGAGGGCGGGACGGTCATTCCATGACCCGCTCGGGTTGGGTCGGTATAGTCCTCAACTGACCGATGTTTTCTCGCACGCGAATGGATTTCCGTGACTTCTTTGACTAATGCCTATCCCGTGGGCGCCGACGCGGGTTTCGATCCCGCCTCTCTGGTGCTCTTTGCCCTCCTTCTTCTCATGGTCTTCATGATGATCACTCGCTCCAGCCGAGCGCGGAAGCAGTTGGCGGAGCAGCGCGACAAAGTGCAGCCAGGGGTTCGCGTCATGAGCACGTCGGGGATCTTCGGGACCGTCGTCTCCCGCGACGACGAGGCCACGACGTCCGAGGTCGAAATCGCCCCGGGCACCGTGGTGACCTTCCACCTCGGGGCGCTCACCCCTGCTCCTGAGACACCGGCGGGGATCGCCTCAGCTCAGACCCAGCCGGCTCGCGAGTCGGGCTCCCACGCGGCCGGCGTCGAGGAGACCTCATGAGCCAGCACCGTGTGGCGCCCACGGGCCGGGCACTGGCCACGAAGACCCGCCACCCGGGCGGGGGGAAGCGGCGCAGCGCGCCGTCCTCTGTGCGGCGCAGCCGTCCGAAGACCGCTCTGACGGTCCTCATCGCCCTCATGCTCCTGACGCTCGGCGTCATGGGGCTGCTGTCCTCCCAGGGCAAGAACGCCTTCGCACCCAAGCTCGCGCTCGATCTCGAGGGCGGAACCCAGATGATTCTGGCCCCCAAGACGACGGGCAACCAGGCGGTGAACCAGGAGCAGCTCGACCAGGCGGTGGAGATCATCCGCCAGCGTGTGGACGGCGCGGGCGTCTCCGAGGCAGAGATCACCACTCAGAACGGCCGCAACGTCGTCGTGAGCATGCCGGACACCCCGAGCGCCAAGACGCGCAGCCTCATCCAGGCCTCGGCGAATATGGAGTTCCGCCCGGTCCTCGAGGTGGGCGACCCGGCCAAGGCGGCCAAGCCCACTGCCGACGCGGCTATCAAGAACCCGACGGCGAAGCCCGCCAACGCCTCGGACACGAACTGGATCACCAAGGACGTCCGCAAGGCCTATGAGGCGAAGGACTGCACCAAGCCGGACCCCAACGACGCGAACAAGGTGAACGACCCTGCCAAGCCGCTCGTGGCGTGCGAGTACGGTGTCCATGCGGCCAAGTACATCCTCGGCCCCGTGGAGGTGCCGGGCACGGACATCGCCACGGCGAGCGCCGGGCAGGCCCAGGGCAGCAACGGCGTCAACACCGGGCAGTGGGTCGTCAACCTTGAGTTCAACAGCCAGGGCACGAAGACCTTCAAGAGCGTCACCGAGCGTCTGACGAAGCTCAACCCGTCCGTTCGCGGCCAGTTCGCGATCGTCCTGGACGGGGCGATCGTCTCCGCTCCGATGTCCCAGGCGGTCATCTCCGACGGCAAGCCGCAGATCTCGGGCAACTTCACGGAGGACTCCGCGAAGGCCCTTGCTGAGCAGCTGCGCTACGGCGCCCTGCC
>JAGLBH010000007.1 GCA_018260285.1 Arthrobacter sp.
AGAGCCTGACCGGCTTTGACGGCACGTCGGCCTTTTTCCAGGACGACGTCTACGCCAAGGTGAAGAATCGCCCTGAGTCCTTTGCCAAGACCGGCGTCGAGAAGATCAGCGACGACTATGTCAAGGTGAACGGAACGGTCAAGCAGAAAGGCCGGGATCTCGACGCGAAGTTCACGGTGAAGAAGATCGGCGGCCAGTGGAAGATCCAGCCGGGCTACACCTCCCTCATCGCGCCGAGCACCTCCTCTCTGCCCCAGGGCACGCCGGTCCTCGTCAACGGGGCGGAGTCCGGGACGAACGACCGGATCCTCACCGGCCTGCTGCCGGGCGACTACGATTTCAGCGCCAAGTCCACGAAGTACTTCACCTCGAACACCGTGACCCGCACGGTGTGGGCAGACGGAACCGATGAGGGCAGCACCGGCGCCTCGAGCCTGGTCGTCAAGGCCACCCCGGAGGCTGAGAAGGCCGTGGCCGCCGCTGTGGCCTCCACCCTGACCACGTGCGCAGAGAAGCAGGACGTGGTCACGTGCGGCTCCGCCTTCAAAGTCAAGGGGTACGACTTCACCCTGACCGACCTCAAGGTCTCCGTCAAGAAGCAGCCGACGCTCCTCATCAAGTCCTCGTCCTACGACCCGAGCAGCTTCACCTTCGATACGGATACCCCGGGCACCATCCACTACGACTACAAGGCGAACGGGACTCCCGATCAGCGGGACAAAGACCTGAAGCCCACGGGCCGCGTCCGGATCGGCGTCGACGGCTCCGTCAAGGAGATCAAGGTCTACTGACCGAGATCTGCCCCGCTCCTCTCTGAGTCCGCGCGGGCCGGGACGTCAGTCGTCGACGGCGTCCCGGCCGCGCTGGACGATCAGCTCGTCCGGCGCGTAGACCACTGAGGTGTCCTTGTTCGGGTAGTCGAACTGGTTGAGGAAGTAGCGCATCGCGTTGAGGCGGGCGCGCTTCTTGTCATTGGACTTGATCGTGATCCACGGAGCGTGATCGGTGTCCGTGCGCTTGATCATCTCCTCCTTGGCCGCCCCGTACTCGTCCCAGCGGTCCAGGGACTCGAGGTCCATGGGGGAGAGCTTCCACTGGCGCACCGGGTCCAGCTGGCGAATCGCGAAGCGGGTGCGCTGCTCCTTCTGCGTCACGGAGAACCAGAACTTGGTCAGGTGAATGCCGGAGTCCACGAGCATCTGCTCGAAGAGCGGCACCTGCTTCATGAACTTCTCGTACTCCTCGTCCGTGCAGAAGCCCATGACGCGCTCGACGCCGGCCCGGTTGTACCAGGAGCGGTCGAAGAGGACGATCTCGCCGGCGGTGGGGAAGTGCTGGATGTAGCGCTGGAAGTACCACTGGCCCTGCTCGCGGTCACTCGGCTTGTTGAGGGCGACGACGCGCGAGGTGCGGGGGTTCAGGTGCTCCGTGAAGCGCTTGATCGTGCCGCCCTTGCCCGCGGCGTCCCGGCCCTCGAAGACGATGATGTGCTGCTGGCCCGTGTCCTCCACCCAGTACTGGAACTTGAGGAGCTCGATCTGGAGGTAGTACTTCTCGAGCTCGTACTCGTCGCGCTCCATGCGGGCGGCGTAGGGGTAGCCCTCCTGCCAGGTCTCCACGGCGCGGCCCATGGGGTCGATGAGGTCGGGGTCATGGGTGTGCCCGTCCGAGATCGTGTATCCCTCGTTGAACATCTTGTCGATGAACTCGCGGAGGTTCTCCTTTTTGGAGTTTACGGTGAGGTCAATCTCTTTCATGGCCATCCCTTATGACGTGTGTGTCTCTTCGTGGTGCGTCGAGTCTGTGACCATCCTAGACACGGTTCCGTGAACGGCATCTGAACAGGCCGGGGGCGGACGCCGTTCGTAGACTGCCTGTGAGACACAGCAGGCACAGGGGAGGGCTTTGCGCGCATGGACTGGGAAGAGAGGTACGCCCGTTTCGGGCGGGTCTTCGGCGACCACCCGACGCCTTTCCTCTCGAGCCTCCTCGAATCCGGGTTTCTGAGTGAAGGCTTCTCGGCGGCCCTTGTTCCCGGGGACGGGTACGGGCGCAACGGGCTGGCCCTCGCGCGGGCCGGGGTGGCGGTGACCGCCTGCGACCTCTCTCCCACCGCGGTCCGCCGAGCCGCAGAGCAGGCCCGCCGAGAGAGCCTGCCCTATGTCTCGCGGGCAGCAGACCTGGCGGACGCGAGCCAGGCAGAGGCCTTCGCGCGCAGCGTCGCCCCAGCAGACCTCCTTGCCTCTCTCTGGTTTCGCATCCCAGACGAGGCTGCCGGCTGCCGCTGGAACGCCCTGGCCTGCCGGGCGCTGCGCCCAGCGGGCGTCATCCTTGTCGTCACGGCTCAGGGCCTGGCGAGTCCTCGCGAAGAGCAGTCCCGCTGGCCGTCCGGGATCGTGTGGGAGGACCGGTCAACGACTGAGGAAACCCGGCTCATCGGCCGGCTTCCCCTGGGCTGACGCCGCCCCTCGGCCGCCCTGCGGGGCAGGGGCGGTGTGCGGGACGGCCCCGCCGTCGTCGTTCTCGGGGAGAAAACGGAAATGATAGACTGAAAGACCGGCGCGTTCGCGTGCCCGGACGTTCCATGACGCCCGGGTGAGCGCGCCAGCACAACTGAACCTCCTGTTGCGGAAAGACCGCGACCGTTTAGCCCGAAGGAGGTGGGTTCACATGCGTGCATACGAGCTCATGACCCTGATCGACCCTGAGGTCGACGAGCGCACAGTCCAGCCGACGATCGAAAAGTTCCTCACCGTTGTCACCAACGGTGGCGGCACTGTCGACAAGATCGACATCTGGGGCCGTCGTCGCCTTGCGTACGACATCCAGAAGAAGAACGAGGCCATTTACGTGGTCGTCAACTTCACGGCGGAGCCCGCTGTTGCGGCCGAGCTTGATCGCCAGCTGTCTCTCTCCGAGACGATCATGCGCACCAAGATCATCCGCCCGGAGGATCAGAAGATCGTCGCTGACGCTGAATAAGCGACTTCTTCCCACCGAAACACCGTAGGAGCACATCATGGCAGGCGAAACCGTCATCACCGTGGTCGGAAACCTGACTGCAGATCCCGAACTTCGATTCACCCCCTCGGGCTCTGCTGTCGCGAACTTCACGATCGCCTCGACGCCCCGCACGTTCGATCGCCAGTCCAATGAGTGGAAGGACGGGGAAACCCTGTTCTTGCGCGCATCGATCTGGCGGGACGCTGCCGAGAATGTCGCGGAGACCCTCACGAAGGGCACCCGCGTCATCGCTCAGGGCCGTCTCCGGACGCGCTCCTACGAAACCAAGGAAGGCGAGAAGCGCACGTCGATGGAACTCGACGTTGACGAGATCGGTCCTTCCCTGCGGTACGCATCCGCGTCCGTGAAGCGCACCCAGCGTTCAGCTGGCGGCGGCAACTTCAACGGAGGCGGCGGCGCCCCGCAGAGCGGCGGCGGGAACTGGGGAGCACCCCCGGCCCAGACGCAGCAGCCGGCAAGCGACCCGTGGGCAACCCCGGGCGCCAACACCGGCGGATGGGGCAACGGCCCGGACATGTCCGAGCCGCCTTTCTAAAGGGCGCCTTCCACCACATGACACAGGGGTCCTCCGTGGCCCCACCACCATCCCGTGGACAATGACCACGGGCTCCAACAAGATTGAGGAGCACCACGATGGCTAAGGCTGAACTCCGCAAGCCCAAACCAAAGTCCAACCCCCTGAAGGCCGCTGACATCACCGTCATCGACTACAAGGACGTCGCCCTTCTCCGCAAGTTCATTTCTGAGCGCGGAAAGATCCGTGCGCGTCGCGTCACGGGCGTCACTGTTCAGGAGCAGCGCAAGATTGCCCAGGCAATCAAGAACGCTCGCGAAGTCGCATTGCTGCCGTACTCCGGCGCAGGCCGCGGCTAAGGGAGAGGGAGAGAACCACTATGGCAAAGCTCATTCTGACCCACGAAGTGACCGGTCTCGGCACTGCTGGCGACGTTGTCGAGGTCAAGAACGGTTACGCACGTAACTACCTTCTTCCCCGCGGCTTCGCTCTCACCTGGACGAAGGGTGGCGAGAAGCAGGTCGAAGAGATCCGCGCCGCTCGCGAAGCCCGCGCCGTTGCATCCCTCGAGGACGCAAAGGCACTCGCGGCCAAGCTTCAGGAAGCCCCGGTTTCCCTGAAGGTCAAGGCTGGCGACTCCGGCCGCCTCTTTGGCAAGGTCAAGGCCGCCGATGTCGCTGCAGCTGTTGAGGCCGCTGGCCTCGGCAAGCTCGACAAGCGCACGATCGAGCTGGACGACGTCAAGTCGCTCGGCACCCACTCGGCAACCGTTCGTCTCCACGAGTCGGTTTCCGCAGCGATCAAGCTCAACGTCATCGCTGGCAAGTAGGCAACTGCTCGGGCCCCGTGCCCGCAGCTGAAAGGCTCCCTCTCGGTTCGCCGAGGGGGAGTCTTTTTGTGTGCCTGGGGCTGGGCGGGGGAGCGAGGGAGGCAGGGGGGGACGGCGGGGACGAGGACTTTGAGAAGGGGCGGCCTGTTGCTTGTCCGTGCTGCTTTGCTGTGTTCCGTTGCCGGGCTCCTCGCCGAAGCCGCGCAGCTCCGACCCCAGGGGGCTGTTCCCCTCCGGGGCCGATCCAGATGACGGCCGCCTTCTCCAGATCACGGACACCTTCGGCTCGATTTCCGCGGATCCGGGCCTGAAGGAGGCCGTGGTCTGGACAAGGCGGCCAAACGGTGGACGCTGCCCGGCGAGGAGACGCGCGGAGGGTGTGAAGAGACGCTGCGGAGGCCTGCTCCTGTGGGGAGGGTGGGCATTGCGGCGCACAGCGTTGTCGGCTCACCCGGATTTTGGGGCGAAGGGGGCGGCTCAGCGGTCGTGAGCCGCCCCCTTCGCCCCAAAATCCTGGGAGGGACGGGAGGTGCGGGAAGCGGCGAGGAGGAGAGCGGCCAGGACGCCGAGGATGTCCGCCAGGGCGTCCCCCCAGGACCCGTCCCGGTTGGGCAGGAAAGCCCCCTGGATCACTTCAGAGAGGACTGCGTGGAGGATGAAGACAGAGCCAAGCAGCCTGGGGGAGACCCCTGTCAGACGAAAGAGGAAGACGGGAGCCGCGAAGAGCAGGAAGTGAACCACCTTGTCCTCCCCCTCGAAGAAGGAGGGGAGTGAGGACGAGTCAGGGGCAGGGTTGTAGAGCCCATAGAGCTGGAGGGCCAGGGCGGCGAACGCTGCGATGAGCAGAAGGGTTCGGGCAGGCGCGTGGGTCGGGCGATCGGGGGAATGGGGCATGTCTGCATTGTATGAAGGGGAGGTGACGCCCGGGTAACCGGGTAGTTATCACCCGTTGTGTATAACTTCTGTGGATAACAGCCTCATCAATTGTGGACAACTCGATCTAGTGCAGATCCCACCCTGTGTCAAACGAGGGAGACCGGGGTGCCCTGAGTGGTGCCCCCATTCCCAGCGTTGGGTTGTCCACAGACAAAAACCCATAAAAACCCCGGGAAATCAAGGGATTGAATCACACGAACGATCTTGTCCACAGCCAGTGCCCACAGGTATGCACACGACACGCCGCAGTATCCACACCCCTGGAGCGGCGTGTGTGGATAATTTCCCGCACCTGTGGACAACTTACCGCGTTCTCCCCGCCCGCTCGGCCCTCTCACGGAGGCTGTGACAGGGGCAAACAGCTCGGGCCGACCTAGAATCTTAAGAGCTGGCGCGCGGCCTCTCTCCTGGCGAGGCGTGCAGCACGAGGGATGGAGTCACCATGTCAGAGTTCAACGGAAGCAGCGCGTCCCACGGGCGAACCCCGCCGCAGGATCTCAACGCCGAGGAGTCGGTGCTCGGCGGAATGCTCCTGTCCAAGGACGCCATCGCGGACTGCGTGGAGGTGCTCCGCGGCAACGACTTCTATCTCCCCAAGCATGAGGCGATCTACGAGGCGATCATCGACCTCTACGGCCACGGAGAGCCGGCCGATGCCGTCACTGTGGCAGACCAGCTGCAGAAGAACGGGGAGCTGCAGAAGGTCGGCGGTGCCACGTACCTGCACCACCTCATCCAGTCGGTGCCGACGGCGGCCAACGCCAACTTCTACGCGGAGATCGTCCGGGAGCGCTCGGTGCTGCGCAAGCTCGTCGAGGCAGGCACCCGCATTGTCCAGATGGGCTACGGCACGGACGGCGAGGTCGAGGACATCGTCAACCAGGCCCAGGCAGAGGTCTACCAGGTGGCAGAGCGCCGCTCCACGGAGGACTACGTGCGACTCAACGAGTTCATGGAGTCCGCCGTGGACGAGATCGAGGCTGCCGGTGAGCGCGGCGAGGGCATGACGGGCGTCCCGACGGGCTTCTACGACCTGGATGATCTGACCCACGGCCTCCACGGAGGCCAGATGATCGTCATCGCAGCGCGCCCCGCCGTCGGAAAATCGACGTTCGCCCTGGACTTCGCCCGCTCGGCCGCGATCCGGCACGGCCTGACCACCGTCTTCTTCTCGCTCGAGATGGGCCGCAACGAGATCGGGATGCGCCTGCTCTCCGCGGAGGCCTCCATCCCGCTGCAGAACCTGCGCAAGGGCACGGTGAACTCGGAGGAGTGGTCCAAGATCGCCCAGACGCTCGGCGAGCTCAACGAGGCCCCGCTCTTCATCGACGACTCCCCGAACATGTCCCTCATGGAGATCCGGGCCAAGTGCCGCCGGCTCAAGCAGAAGCACGACCTCAAGCTCATCGTCCTCGACTACCTCCAGCTCATGAGCTCGGGCAAGCGCGTGGAGTCCCGCCAGCAGGAGGTCTCGGAGTTCTCGCGCTCGCTCAAGCTCCTCGCGAAGGAGCTCGACGTGCCGCTCATCGCGCTCTCGCAGCTCAACCGCGGGTCCGAGCAGCGCACGGACAAGAAGCCCATGGTCAGCGACCTCCGAGAGAGCGGCTCGATCGAGCAGGACGCCGACATGGTGATCCTCCTCCATCGCGAGGACATCTATGACAAGGAGTCCCCGCGGGCCGGCGAGGCGGACGTGATCGTGGCCAAGCACCGCAACGGCCCGACGAAGACGATCACCGTGGCCTTCCAGGGCCACTACTCGCGCTTCAACAACATGTCTCCCGCGGCGGACGGCGGGGGAAGCGGCTTCTGAGCGCGACGACGACGGCGACGGCGGGGGAAGCGGCTTCTCGGGGAAGGGCGCCTGTCCCGGGCTGTCCTTGTCCCGGACTGTTCCGGGGCCCCTGGGCCAGGAGGGCGCCTCAGGGGCACCAGGGAGGTTCTGGGCCGTGGTCTGGGAGTTGTCTGGATATTTGCCTGAAAAGTTTCATTCTCGCTTGAAACGCCCGCCCGGGTTGTTAGATTGGCTATAGATGCGAGACCGAAGAAATTCCAACTCGTGATCCGTTTTACAAATCCATCCCCACGAAAAAATTGGAGTGAATCAGCATGACTGACTTCCAGAACCTCGACACCCTCCACGGTGCCACCCTTTTCGGCAACGATGGCGAAAAGATCGGCAAGATCGGCGAGGTCTACCTCGACGACCAGACCAACCAGCCGACCTTCGCAACGGTCAACACGGGTCTCTTCGGCATGAACGAGTCCTTCGTTCCTCTCGACCAGGTCCAGAAGACGGCTGACGGCTACACCGTTCCGTTCACGAAGGAATTCGTGAAGGACGCTCCGAACATCGCAGCCGACGGCGACCTCTCCCCCGAGGAAGAGCAGCGCATCTACGACTACTACGCTGGTCACCGCGCCACCGTTGCAGGCGTCGACTCCACGCACGAGGCTCACACCGCTGAGACCCGTGAGGGCTACGGCGTTGCTGACGCTGACCGCACGCACGCTGCAGACGCACACCACGCAGCTGCCGCTGACGTCCGCCACGACGCAGTCGCAGGCGCTGAGGGCGACGTCGTCGCTCACGCCGAGCGCCTTGTGACCGGTGACACGGTTCAGCAGCGCGAGACGGGCCGCGTCCGCCTCCGCAAGCAGGTCGTCACCGACACCCAGACCGTTGAGGTCCCGGTTCGCCGCGAAGAGGTTCACATCGAGCGCGAGGTCATCGACCCCAACTCCGCCGAGGCACGCGTTGCCGGCGACCACGCCTTCCAGGGCGACGGTGAAGAGGTCGTCATCACCACGCACGAAGAGCGCCCGGTTGTCACGACCGAGACCGTCGCCACGGAGCGCGTCTCCCTCAGCAAGGAAGCCACGCAGCACACCGAGCAGGTTTCCGCTGACGTTCGTCACGAAGAGATCATCGTTGACGAAGACGGCGCTGCACGCGATGCACACAAGGGCCTCTAAGCCTGAGCTGTCTGTCTAACGGGTCTCTGACCTGAAGAAATCCCCGCCTCCCTTCTCGGGAGGCGGGGATTTCTGTGTTCGGGGATCCTGTTCAGGGTGCGGCCCGCAGGCCTCGGGCAGAGCCCCCGTCAGAGGGCTCTGCCCGGCGGCGTCAGCGGGGGTTGACGACCTTCACCGTGACCGAGCCGTCCGCGTTCTGGCCCGTCACCTGCACCTGCACGCCTCGGCCGGAGACCTGGACGGAGTGGTAGGGCAGATTCACCGAGTCGTAGTACGCGTTCGGGTTCTTGTCATTGAAGAGGGAGCTCTGCGGCGCCTCCGGGGCGCACGGGGTCACGACGCCGGTGGCCGTCTCCCGGGGCAGGCAGAGCTTGGAGTAGGAGCCCAGCCCGAAGGTGGCGTCGTAGCCCTGGCGGCGCCCGCCCTTGGGCATGACGCCCTCAGGGGAGACGATCGGGGCAACGCGCGCGTCCACGGGCAGGGCCATGCCGGCCCCCGGGTGCTCGGACGTGTTGTTGTCCGTGTAGGCGCGGTCGATCATCCAGATGAGCACGCCCGGGGTGTAGGAGTAGAACTGAACCCAGTTCGGGCGGCTCAGCGGGGTGCCGAAGTTGTACGGGCCCGTCTTGAGCACGGCGTCGTACCCCTGGAACTGGCGGTTCTCCACGAGGTAGAAGCGCTCCGTGGAGCGGTCCACGTAGCCCTTGTTCATCCCCCAGTTGGCGTCGACCGTCACGCCCTTCTTGGTCTTGCGGGTCTCCGCGTTGTCCACGAGGATCACGCCGCGCTCGCTGGAAATGCGGATCGTGTCGATGAGCGCTCCGGGGCGGCTCACGGCGCCGTCGGTCTCGTAGCGGTAGCGGAAGAGGCTCGGGCGGCCGCCGGTCTCGTACTCGTACTTGACGCTGACCCACGCGTCCGAGCTCGTTCCGGTGATCGGCTCGGCCTTGCCCGTGAGGGTGTTCGTGGCGGTCTTCCACGTCTTGCCGCCGTCGAGGGAGTACTCGGGGTAGAGGAAGTCGTACCCGTCCTCGATGTCCCACCAGAGGGAGGACGTCACGGTGATGTGGCGGCGGGCCGGGACGGTGGCGGTGTAGGAGCCGTTGAGGCGGTCGGCGGAGCCGGTCCACCAGGCCTTGCGGCCCTGGGCCGGTTTGCTGAAGGTCTCGCGGGTCACCTTGTTGGGCAGATCGACTCGCACGGCCTGGTCCTGCCCGCTCACGTGGAACTGGGAGGGGTTGAGCGTGCGGCTCTGCGTGGCGCCCACGGGCACGTTGGAGCCGCGGAGCCAGCCGAGGTAGAGCTTCTCGTCCGGGCCGAAGCCGCCGGGCTCGTCCCCGGTGCCGGGCACCTCGCTGCGGCCGAGCCACGAGCCGGCGCTCATGATCGTCCAGTAGCCGGTGCCGTTCTCCTGGGCGTTCGTGGTGTCGTAGTAGTCCTTGAGGCCCAGGTCGTGGCCGTACTCGTGGGCGAAGACGCCGAGGCCGCCGTTCTCCGGCTCGGTGGTGTAGTCGCCGATCCAGTACTTCGAGCTGCCGATCCGGGTTCCGCCGGCCAGGTTCGCCGCGGGCCCGGTCTGCCCGGCCTGGTCGCCGAAGGCGTACCAGCGGTGGGACCAGATCGCGTCCTCCGAGGCCCCGGCCTCTTCGCCCTCTCCGGAGTGCACGGCCTGGAAGTGGTCGATGTACCCGTCCGGCTCGTTGTAGTTGCCGTCGCCGTCGTAGTCATAGCGGTCCCAGACGTCGAACTGGGCCAGGTAGGCGTCGATCTGGGCAGGCGTCTTGCCCGCCTTGATCTGCGCGTCGTACCACGCGTTGCCCGAGTCCTGGATGAACTTCCAGGCGCCTCCGGTGTGCTCGACGTCGTTGGCCCCGTACGCGGCCTGGTTCCCCGGAACCTGAACCCAGTTCTCCACCTGGGTGCTCACGGAGTAGACGCCGTTGGACTGCTTCTCGTAGTAGTCCTTGAGGGAGTCCTTCGGCCCGTTGAAGAGGCTGTTGTAGTAGGAGGCGCTGAAGTCCTTCTGCCACAGGGTGGAGTTGTCCTTGGTGCGGTCCGGCTCGGGGATCTGGTTGTGCTGCGGACCGGAGCCGCCGAACTCCGCGAGGATCGTGAAGATCTTGTCGCTGCGCGAGGTGGTGGTCTCCGCGAAGCTCTTCGAGTCCACCTGGACCACGCCCTTGGAGTTGGGCGTGGCCTTGCCTGCGCGGACGAGGCGCTGGGCCTCGAGTCGCATGGCGTCCTGCTTCTCGGAGAAGGGGCCGGGCATGTTGTCCCGGAGCGCGGGGGCAGACGCGGGCGCCTTCTCCTGGGCGGCGGCCCCGGGGTCTTGGCTGGTAACAGCCTGGGCAGGGAGAGCCGCGGCAGCCAGGGCGGCTGCGGTGGCCAGGCCAACGGTGATTCTGCTCAAGGTCATGCGAGCTCCTGGAGGGAAGGCGACGGAACCTGGCGGTGGAGCATGGTGGGTGCCGGGCGGTCCCTGAAGGGGACACAGGTCACAGTTTATGAATTTCCTGTGATCCTACTCTGAGAAGCCTGAGTCCAGTCAAGCCTTTCTCAGCATGTATTTCGGATTTTTCGGTCACCTAGACTGGCGAGGAGCCTCCGATTTTCCGCAGGGCTCCTCTCCGCCCCGCCCGGGGCTCAGCAGAAGGGAAGTGATATGAAGACCTTTATCCGCTCAGCCGCTGGGCTCTCCGCTGTGATCCTCCTGTCCGCGTGCGGCGGCACCCCCGTGGACACCGCCACTTCCGACCCGCAGGCGCCCACGCCGGTCGTCACCTCGACGGGCACGCCCAGCCCCGGGGCCTCCGACGTCGCCCCCGTGCACAACGCCGCGGACACGGTCTTCGCCCAGGCGATGATCACCCATCAGCAGCAGGCCGTGGACGCGAGCGAGGCGCTGCTGGCCAAGGACGGAATCGCCCCGGACGTGCGCACTCTCGCCACGGAGATCAAGCGGGAGGAGGGCGCGCGCATCCCCACGCTGCAGGGCTGGCTCGCGGCCTGGGGCGAGCCGGAGCGGACGACATCGACCGAGCCCGTGCCGGGAAACCTCGCGGATGAGGATGTGACCGCTCTCGAGAATGCCACGGGCGCCGAGGCGGCGCGGATCTACCTCACGGCGATGGCTGCCTACTACGACGGCTCCCTGCAGATGGCCCAACAGGAAGCGACCGCCGGGAAGAACCCGGCGGCCGTCAGCCTTGCCCAGAATGCGGCCTCGTCGGCCCAGGCCCGATCGGCGAGGGTGAACGAGATTCTGGCGGTGTCGTAGAGGGTCAGGCGCCTGCGGGGGCCTTGCTCTCTGCGGTGCTCTCGTCCGGAGCTGCGGCGAGGGCGGCTGCGGCCTCCTCCTCCGTGGGGAAGAGGGAGTCCCGAGCGTCGATGAGCGTCTTGCTGATGGCCCAGAGAACGGCCGTCATCGGCACGGCCACGATCGCCCCCGAGATGCCGCCCGAGTGGGCGCCGATCGCCAGCGCCACGAGGATCACAGCGCCGTGAATGCCGAGCGAGTGGCCCATGACGCGGGGCTGGAGAATGTGGTGCTCGATCTGGTTGACGATGACGACGACCGCGACGAGGACGAGCGCCGGAACCGGGCCAAGCGTCACGAGGGTGACCAGGGTGGCGAAGAGGCCGGTCGTCAGGGCACCGAGGATCGGCACGAAGGCGCCGAAGAAAATGAGCACGCCGAGCGGAACCGCGAGCGGCGCCCCCATGATGAGCATGGCGATGGTGTCCACGACGGCGGCGAAGAGCGCAATCGCCGTCGTCCCGCGGACGTATGCGCCGAGGACGCGCACGCTGTTGAGGCCGGCGCGGTCTGCCTCGGGGCGGTGGCGCACGGGGATGAAGCGCTTGATGAAGGACCACATGCGGTCGCCGTCGTAGAGGAAGAAGAAGAGGAGCACGAGGGTCAAGAGCGTGCCGGTGACGATCTCGCCCACGGTGGCCACGCCGTTGAGGGCCTTCTGGCTGAGCTCGCTCGTGCTGCCGGCGGCGGAGAGGTTCTTCTCCCACTTGTCGAGGCTGTCCAGGCTGATGTTGATGCCGAGACGGGCCAGCCAGGCCTGCAAGCGGTTCGCGCCCTCGATGCCTCGCTGCATGAGCTCGCCGCTCTGGTGGTAGATGGACATGGTCACGAGTGCGAAGATGCCGATGAGTCCCAGCAGCGCCCCGGCAAAGGTGACGACGGTGGAGCCGGTGCGCCCCAGTCCGCGGCCGCGGAGGAACTTGAGCACCGGCTGCAGGGCGCACGTGATGATGACGGCAATGAGGATGGGAAGCGTCACGAGCGCCTGGGCCGTCAGCGCCCAGACGAGAACGGCGATGCCCGCGCAGAAGATGAGGGACTGGAGCACGCGGGTGCTCGCGCGCCCGAAGCCGTCTGTCCAGAGGGATGCGGTCTTGTGCATGGGGAAGCCTTTGCTGGGAGGGGGTTTGGTTCCAGTTTAGGTTGTCTAACTCATCGGGCGGAATTGGGGGGGTGCCGATAGCGGTGGGGCGTGGCGGGCGGTGTGGTGCGGGCGGTGTGGTGCGGGTGGGGCCGCGGCTGCTCCCTCCGCTCAGTCGGCTCCCGCCGTCTGGTACTCCTCCGCCCAGCAGCCTTCCGGAACACCCCCGGATATTCCATAGACCCCCGTAATTTGCAGGGGTGTATGGAATATGTGGGGGTGCATGGTCTTGCGCCCCCGAAAAGTCGGGGGTGCAGCGAGGTGTGCCCCCGAGAAACCGGGGGCGGATCCAGGCAGGCCCCCGAAAAGTCGGGGGCGGATCCAGGCGGGCCCCCGAGAAACCGGGGGCGGATCCAGGCAGGCCCCCGAAAAATTGGGGGTGCAGCCGACGCAACCGACGCAGCCGACGCAGCCGACGCAACCGGTGCGCCCCGCGCCCCGCAGCCGCCCCTCAGCGGCCCGACTCCCGGACCTCCCGGCGCAGGATCTTCCCCGTGGGCCCCTTGGGCAGCGAGTCCATGATCCACACGACGCTCGGCTTCTTGTACGCGGCCAGGCGCTCGCCCACAAACGCCCGGATCTCCTCCGGCGTGGCCTCCGAGCCGGGCGCGAGGCTCACGGCCACCGCCACGTTCTCCCCGTACTTCTCGTCCGGAATGCCGACGACGGCTGCCTCCCGCACATCCGGGTGCTCGTAGAGGACTTCCTCCACCTCGCGCGGGTAGACGTTGTACCCGCCGTGGATGATCATGTCCTTCTTGCGGTCCACGATCGTGAGGTAGTCCTCGTCGTCCATGCGGCCCAGGTCGCCCGTGCGGAACCAGCCGTCCGGGATCGCGGCGGCGGTGGCCTCGGGGTTCTCCCAGTAGCCGGCCATGACGTTCGCGCCGCGCACAGCCACCTCGCCCACCTCGCCGCGGGGCAGCTCGCGCCCGGCGTCGTCCACAACCCGCACCTCGACGTCGTCCACCGGAACGCCGACCGTTCCCGGGCGCCGCTCGCGCGTGGGCATGTTGAACGTGGCCACGGGGGAGGTCTCGGAGAGGCCGTAGCCCTCGAGGATCATGCAGCCGAACTCGGTCTCGAAGGCCTTCATGACCTCGATCGGCAGGGCCGAGCCGCCGGAGATGCAGGCCCTCAGCGCGGTGACGTCCGGCGTGCCGCCCTGGGCGTGTGCGGCTGCGAGCAGGCCCTGGTACATCGTGGGGACGCCCTCGAAGAGCGTGACCCGGTCCCGCGCAAGGATCTCGAGGGCCTTGTCCTGCGCGAACCTCGGCAGCAGCGTGAGCCGCGACCCCGTGATGACGCTCGCGTTGAGCCCGCACGTCAGCCCGAAGACGTGGAACAGCGGCAGGCAGCCCATGACCACGTCCTCCGGGGTCAGGCTGAGAATGCGCCGCGCGGAGAGCTCGGCGTTGTGGAACATGTTGCGCTGCGTGAGCCGGGCGCCCTTGGGCCGGCCCGTGGTGCCGGAGGTGTAGAGGATCACGCAGTCGTCGTCGTCCGCCCGCGGGGCGGGGGCGAGGGGCGCGGGGGTGCGGTTCGCGAGGTGGCTCGCCAGTGCGTCCACCGCATGGACGACGACGCCGGAGGGCGCCCCGGCACGGACCTGATCGTCCATGCCGGCCAGCGCGAAGACGGCCCGTGCGCCGGAGTTCTCCAGGTGGTAGGCGACCTCGCGCTCGCGGAGGAGCGGATTCATGGGCACGGCCACGAGGCCCGCGAGCTGCAGCCCGTAGAAGTGCACGGCGAAGGCGGGGACGTTCGGGAGGACCAGCCCCACCCGATCGCCCGGGCGAAGGCCGGCGGCCTGGAGGTCCTCGGCGACGGCGCTGGCCATGCGGGCGAAGTCCCCGTAGGCCAGGGTGAAGTCGTCCAGGCTGAGCGCCACGGCGTCGGGGGTGCGCTCGGCGGTGGCGAGCAGGGCGTCGGCGAGCGTGGTCATGGGTCCTCCGGGTGATCTGGGTCACTGAATGTTTCTCAAGGGTAATGCAGAGTAATGCAAATTTCCCCCCAGGAGACTGCGAGGACTAGACTCAGAACCCACATTCACTGTGTGACCGCTCTCACTGATCTCAAGGACAGGTGCCCATGCGTCAGAAATCACTCGCAGCACGCTCCATTGCTGTCGTCGGCCTCGCCACCCTGGCTCTCACGGCCTGCACGGGCCCCTCGGGCGGGGGAACTGCCTCATCCTCCGGATCCTCGGCTCTGACTGTCGGAACCACGGACAAGGTCACGTCCCTTGACCCGGCCGGCTCGTACGACAACGGCTCGACCATGCTGCAGAAGCAGGTCTTCGCCTACCTCCTGTCCGCCAAGCCGGGCAGCTCTGAGGTCGTTCCGGACGCGGCTGAGTCCGCCTCCTTCACGAAGCCCACGCAGTACACGGTCAAGCTCAAGAGCGGCCTCAAGTTTGCCAACGGGCACGTCCTGGACTCCAAGGACGTGAAGTTCAGCTTCGACCGCATCAAGAAGATCAACGACCCGAACGGCCCCGCCTCGCTCCTCGGCAACCTCGTGAGCGTGGAGACCCCGGACGCCACGACCGTCGTCTTTAACCTCAAGGCCCCCAACGACCAGACGTTCCCGCAGATCCTCTCCACCTCGGCCGCGCCGATCGTGGACGACGAGGTCTTCCCGGCGGACAAGGTCCTCCCGGATGCGGACGTCGTCAAGGCGAAGGCCTTCGCCGGCCCGTACACGATCGACTCGTACAACCTCAACACCCTCGTCTCCTTCAAGGCGAACCCCGAGTACAAGGGGATGCTGGGGAAGGCCAAGACGGACACCGTCAACCTCAAGTACTACTCGGACTCGAACAACCTCAAGCTGGACGTCCAGCAGGGCAACATCGACGTGGCGTGGCGCTCCCTCACGGCCACCGACGTCGAATCCCTCGGCAGCGACAGCAAGCTGACCGTGCACAAGGGTCCGGGCGGGGAGATCCGCTACATCGTCTTCAACTTCGACACTCAGCCCTTCGGCGCGAAGGCCGAGGGGGCCGACCCGAAGAAGGCTCTCGCCGTTCGCCAGGCGGTCGCCAACCTCGTGGACCGCGAGGCCCTCTCCAAGGACGTCTACAAGGGCACCTACACCCCCCTGTACTCCTACGTGCCGGACGGTTTCACGGGCGCCACCACCCCGTTCAAGGAGATGTACGGGGACGGCTCCGGCAAGCCGAGCGCCGACAAGGCCAAGAAGGCCCTGACGGACGCGGGCATCACGACGCCGGTGACCCTCCAGCTTCAGTACAACCCGGATCACTACGGCAAGTCCTCGGGCGACGAGTACGCCAAGATCAAGTCCCAGCTCGAGGGCTCGGGCCTCTTCAAGGTGGACCTCAAGTCCACTGAATGGGTGACCTACGCCAAGGAGCGCACCAAGGACGCCTACCCGGCCTACCAGCTCGGCTGGTTCCCGGACTACTCGGATGCGGACAACTACCTGACGCCGTTCTTCACGAAGGACAACTTCGTGGCGAACCACTACGACAACGCCACGGTCCAGCGCCTCATCGGCGAGCAGGCGGTCAACCCGGACAAGGCGGCTCGCACCAAGCAGATCGGGGAGATCCAGACCGAGGTGGCCAAGGACATCTCCACTCTGCCGCTCCTCCAGGGATCGCAGGTCGCGGTCTCCGGCAAGGACGTCAAGGGAGTGGACGAGACCCTCGACCCGTCCTTCACCTTCCGGCTGGCCCTGCTCAGCAAGTAGCATCAGCCCAGCCCCACCCCCTGCGGCGGCAGCTCTCACCGGCTGCCGCCGCCTTTCTGACACGGTCCCCTGCGAAGGAACAACATGACAGCCATGGTTGAAGCGCCCAGCGCATCGACTGAGCCCGTGGGAGCCGCCTCGGCTCGCGCGGCCAAGTCCTCGGGAGGGCTGGGGAAGTACATCCTCATCCGGTTCCTCCTCATCTTCCCCACGATCTTCATCCTCGTGTCCATGGTCTTCTTCCTCATGCGCCTCACGGGGGATCCCATCACCGCCGCCCAGGGCGGCCGCCTGCCGCAGGAGCAGCTGGACAAGCTCATTCACGACGCCGGCTACGACCGCCCCCTGGCCGTGCAGTACGCCGACTACCTCGGCCGCATCCTCCGGGGCGACCTCGGCACCACGATCTCCGACAACCGGCCCGTGACGAGCATGCTGGCCACCTTCGGCACGGCGACGCTTGAGCTGACGATCAACGCGCTCGTCGTCGCGCTCCTCGTGGGCATCCCGCTGGGGATGCTCGCCGCGAAGCACCGGGACAAGACCCCGGACGCGCTCCTGCGCTTCCTCGCGATTCTCGGGTATGCCACGCCGGTCTTCTTCGTGGGCCTGCTCCTCAAGCTCGTCTTCTCCGTCTGGCTGGGCTGGCTCCCGGTCGCGGGCCGCGCGTCCACGGGCACCGAGCTGGCGATGACCAGCCTCGCGGCGCCCTCGGGCATCTACTGGCTCGATGCGCTGCGCTCCGGCAACATGGAGGCCTTCCAGGACATCGTCAAGCACGCCGTGCTCCCGGCACTGGCCCTGGGCCTGCTCACCGCGGGCGTCTTCCTGCGCCTCGTGCGCACGAACCTCATCGGCACGCTCTCCCGGGACTACGTGGAGGCCGGGCGCTCGCGGGGCGTCTCCGAATACCGGCTGACGACCAAGCATGCGTACAAGCCGGCCCTCATCCCGATCATCACGGTCATGGGCCTGCAGATCGCCCTCATGCTCGGCGGGGCCGTCCTCACGGAGACCACCTTCGAGTGGAAGGGCCTCGGGTTCCAGCTGGCCCAGTACCTGACGGCCCGCGACTTCGTGGCTGTCCAGGGCATCGTCGTCATGCTGGCGATCATCGTGGCCGTGACCAACTTCGTGGTGGACATTGTCGCTGCGCTCATTGACCCCCGAGTGAGGTACTGATGAAACTGCGCGAACCCTCTTCCTGGCCCGTCGTCTCCCACTGGAACCGATCGGTCGGCTGGCAGCGCGTCATGCTCGCGCTCGGCCTCTTCCTGACGGCCCTCCTTCTTCTCTGCGCGCTGTTCGCGCCGCTCATCGCGCCCTACGGCTACGGACAGCTCTCCGGGCCGGGCGGCAGCTTCCCCACCCAGGCGCCTCCGAGCGCGGAGCACCTCTGGGGCACCACCGTCAGCGGCTATGACGTCTTCTCCCGGGTGATCTGGGGGACGCGCACCGCCGTCGTCGTCATTGTCGTCTCGGTGCTCATGTCCATCGTGGCGGGCGTGCTGCTCGGCCTCGTCTCGGGCTACATCGGGGGGTGGCTCGACCGCGTGCTCGTGGTCATCGCGGATGCCGTCTACGCGTTCCCGTCGCTGCTCGTGGCCATTGTCGTCTCGATCGTCATCTCCGGCGGGCAGTCCTCCCTGTGGGGCGGCATCTTCTCCGCGGCCGTCTCCATCACCGTGGTCTTCATTCCGCAGTACTTCCGGGTGATCCGCGCTGAGACCGTGCGCCTCAAGGCGGAGCCGTTCGTGGAGTCCGCGATGGTGGTCGGCACCCCGGTCAGCCGCATCATCTTCAAGCACATCTACCGGAACGCCACGCGCACCCTTCCGCTGATCTTCACGCTCAACGCGTCCGAGGCGATCCTCACCCTCGCGGGTCTCGGGTTCCTGGGCTTCGGCATCGAGCCGACGGCGGCCGCCGAGTGGGGCTTCGACCTCAACAAGGCCATGTCCGACGTCACGGCCGGCATCTGGTGGACGGGCATCTTCCCGGGCATCGCCATTGTGCTCACCGTGCTCGGCCTGACCCTCGTCGGCGAGTCCCTCAACGATCTGTCCGATTCCAAGATCCGCACCCGCCGCAAGGCCAGCACGAAGGAGACGGCATGAGCCACGCATACGAGCCGGCCAAGCCCACAGCGGCCAGCCTGACCGCACCGGGAGAGTCGGCGGAGCGCGTCGTCGACATCTCGGACCTGGACGTTACCTTCTCCACCGACTCGGGGGAGGTGCGGGCCCTCAAGGGGATCGACCTGCAGATCCGCCGGGGGGAGATCCTCGCCGTGGTCGGCGAGTCCGGCTCCGGCAAGTCCGTGACGGCCAAGACGATCATGGGCCTGCTGCCCGAGACGGCGGAGAGCCGCGGCGTGGTCATGGTCTCCGGCAGCAATGTTGTTTCCATGACGGGCAAGCAGCTGCGGGAGTACCGCGGCAAGGACGTGGCCATGGTCTTCCAGGAGCCCTCCACGGCCCTCAACCCGGTCTTCACGGTCGGCTGGCAGATCATGGAGGGCCTGCGCGCGCACGGCGGAGTGAGCGGGGCCGAGGCGAAGAAGCGCGCCATCGAGGCGCTCCGGCAGGTCGGCATCCCCGAGCCGGAGAAGCGCGTCAACTACTACCCCCACCAGTTCTCGGGAGGGCAGAAGCAGCGCGTGGTCATCGCGGCGGCGCTCGCCCTCAAGCCGGAGATCATCGTGGCGGATGAGCCGACGACGGCCCTCGACGTCACCGTCCAGGCCGAGATCCTGGCCCTGCTGCGGAAGCTGCGGGACGAGACCGGCACGTCCATTCTCCTCATCACCCACAACATGGGCGTGGTGGCCGACCTGGCCGACCGCGTGGTGGTCATGTACCGCGGGGACATCGTGGAGCAGGCGCCCGTGGCCCAGCTCTTCGCCCAGCCTCGCGAGGAGTACACGCGCGCGCTCCTCTCTGCTGTGCCGCGCGTGGGGGCGAAGTCGGCCTCTGCGGGCGCGACCGAGCGGGTGCACTCGGGCGAAGTGCTCGTCTCGGCGCGCGGACTCGAGATTCAGTACCCGGGACGCCTCGGCTCCCCGGGCTTCAAGGCCGTGCGCGGGGTGGACTTCGACATCCATGCGGGCGAGGTCTTCGGCCTCGTGGGCGAGTCCGGCTCCGGCAAGACGACGATCGGCCGCGCGATGGCCGGGCTCAACCGGGCCACAGGCGGCTCCCTCACGGTTCTGGGCCACGAGATGGTCGGCTTCAAGGAGCGCGCGTTCAAGCCGCTCCGCAAGGACATCGGGTTCGTCTTCCAGGACCCGGCCGCCTCCTTCAACCCGCAGATGACCATCGGGGAGTGCGTGGCAGAGCCGCTGCACGTCCACACCCAGCTGTCCGGGGCGGACGTGCGCTCGCGGGTGGGGGCGCTTCTGGAGCAGGTTCAGCTTCCGGCGTCGTACGCCGACCGCTTCCCGCACGAGCTCTCCGGCGGCCAGCGCCAGCGCGCCTCCCTGGCCCGAGGCCTGGCCCTGGACCCGAAGCTGCTCATCGCGGACGAGCCCACCTCGGCGCTGGACGTGTCCGTCCAGGCGAAGGTGCTCGAGCTCTTCCGCGAGATCCAGCGCGAGCGCGGGTTTGCGGCGCTCTTCATCTCCCATGACCTGGCTGTGGTGGACGAGCTCTCCCACTGGGTGGGCGTGCTTCTGCGCGGCGAGATGGTGGAGCAGGGCGTCTGCTCGGCGGTGCTCTCCGCACCCCAGCACGAGTACACCCAGCGGCTTCTGCGCTCCCTGCCCGTGCCGGACCCGGCGGAGCAGGCCCAGCGGCGCCTGGCGGTGTAGGGCGGTTGCCCTGGCGCGATGACCGGGTCGGCGCAGCGCGGCTCACTGATCTGCCCCGGCCCGAGCGGATGGCGTATCTCGCCGGGGTGGAGGCGCTCGCCGAGGCGGTGGAGACCGTGTGCTCCGCGCGCGACGCCGGCTTTCGCCGCGTGAACATCGAGATCCTCGGGAACAAGGACCCCTTCTTGCACGCGCACATCTGGCCCCGCTACGCGTGGGAGGCGGATGCGATGCGGGAGAAACCGGTGTGGCTGTACCCGGCGTCGCACTGGAGCGATCCAGCCTGGCAGCTCGGGGCCCAGCACGACGACCTGCGGGCGCAGCTCGCGGCGGCGCTCAGGGAAGGTCAGGCAGAGCCAGGGACAAAGAAGCGCTGTAGTCCAGTCCTGGAAGATAGGTGATCTTCTTGGCGCCATCGTCGTTTTGGGGCAGATCAGCGACAAACTGGGCGTGCAGGGGCACTCGAAGCTTTTTCATGCGCGGCCTTGAGGATTGCCGTCGTCTTCTTTCGCCGGAAGTCTCTGCTCCTGTGACTTCTGGGGCTTCTGCTGGTTTAAGGCCGCAGTGATGCCAGAGGGAGCAGCCCAGGCGGCTATTTGTGCTTGAAGGATGTTCTTGACCCCAAGATCAAACGTGTTCAGGTAGGGGGTAGAGAACTTCTGGGGCTTGATCGTCGCTTCAGGATCTGCTTCCGACAAGGGGGTGCGCGCCGGCTCATCAAAGATCATGGGGGTGTTCAGGGCGGAGAGAAGGGCGAAGATCTTGCTCATCTCCGCGCCGCTTCGCTTGCCCTGTTCCACTCCGATCAGCCAGCTGCGAGAGACACCTGCCTGCTCGGCCAGCTGCTGCTGGGTGAGTCCTTGCACGGTGCGCGCGTCCTTGATGAATGCGCCGAGGGTGCGGGCGTTGAAGACCATGCGTGCCATCTGGCCTGCCTCACTCTGGAGAGAAACATCGAAGAGTCGATGAACGTATACATTCTTAGATGTATACGAACTGAGACATCCTGAAAAGTCTCAGTTCGTAGACATCTGGCCCCACCACACGCGGGAGGCGGATGTTGTGCGGGCGCAGCTCGCGGCGGCGCTCAGGGAAGGTCAAGCGGCGAGGTCTTTGTAGCGCTGCCGAACAGCCTCGCCTGAAGTGCCAATAATTCCGCCGATGACGGCCCACGTCACTCCCCGCTTGCGGGCTTCGCGGATGGCTTCAATCATGTGACGCTCAGCAAGACTCCGCTCCGCGGTGGCGTTCCGAAGGCGGAGAAGGGCAGCGACGTTAATTTCATCCTCAGCGCGGGGATCGTCATTCTCACACTGTTCGACCAGGACTTCTGCGTGGTCGAGAATCTCTTGGACTGTGCGGGGCATACTCGAATCACCTCAAGAACTTCTTGGAGGTATCCGACCTCCAGGAGGATCGCCGCTTGGTTTGCCCCACGGAGCATTGTCACCCCGTCGCCCATGCTTATAGGCCGAAGGTGCAACAAGCGGGTCTAGCGTGAATCCAAGTTACCTTGTCAAAAGGCTGGCGGCAATGGACACGAAAATCTGTTGCCGCAGCCGACGGTCCCCGCCCGGGCTAGACTCCCCGCATGAGCAGAATCTTCACCACGAGCGTGGCCTCCGTGTACCCGCTGTATGTCGCCAAGGCCGAGCGGAAGGGCCGCACGCAGGCCGAGGTGGACGAGGTGCACCGCTGGCTCACGTGCTTCACGCAGGAGCAGATCCAGGAGCACCTGGACGCGGGCACCACGTTTGAGGACTTCTTCGCGGCCGCCCCCATGAATCCCAGCGCCCCGCTCATCAAGGGCGTGGTCTGCGGGGTGAGGGTGGAGGACGTCGAGGACCCGCTCATGCAGAAGATCCGCTGGCTGGACAAGCTCGTGGACGAGCTCGCCAAGGGCAAGGCCATGGAGAAGATTCTGCGCAGCTGAGCGGGCCCTCGGGAGGGGGGGGGCTACTTGAGCTTCTCCGCCACGGAGGCGATGAGTCGCTGGACGTTGCCGAGCGTGCGCTCGATGCGCTCCTCCTGCGTGAGGGTCTCCTCCATCTGGCGCACGCCCTCGGGCTTCTTGGTGCCGAGCGTGTAGTCGACGCACGCCAGGTCCGTGCAGATGTACCCGCCGACGCTGCCGTAGCTGTCCTTGCTGGACTTGGTCGTGGGGATCGAGACCATGGACACGCCCGTGGAGGAGTGGAGCGCCAGGCACAGCTGGCACATCCGGGCGCCGCCGGAGCCCTTGGCGCTGCGCTTCTCCATGCTGATGCCTCGCAGGCCGTCCTCGGTCTCTGCGACGACGTACGCGTTCTGCGGCGACTTGGGGTCGCTCCAGGCGAGGAAGAACTGCTTGTCCCAGTCGGCGTCGAGCACGGCGGGCGGAATGCCGATGCGGGAGGCCGCTCCCTTAGAGCAGTTGATGAAGGATTTTCGGACGGATGCTTCGGTCTGTGGCTGCATGAGGGTGCCTTTCGGGCGGTGGGAGGTCAGACAGGGGCGGCGGATGGCGCCTGCTTCACACGCAGGCGCGGCATCAGGCACGGATTCTCTCTGGTTGAGGCGCGCATTGCGCAGCCGGCCTCCTGACGCCCTCTCGGGCTGTTCGCACCGCAGCTCGGCGTTCCGAACGCTCAGTGCCACGAAAAGTTTCCGTCTGCACCGTAGCACAGCGGGGGCGGACGACGACGGCGGGGCCGCGAACGTCAGGCAGAAAGTGTACAAACGTCCCATCATGAAGCGTCAATAAAGGGATAAATTGTGTACAATTTGTTCATGACTATGGACACTCGTCTTCTTGCGCAGACCATCAGTGACTTGAGAGCGAGGGGCGGAGACACCCTGGATGTTGAGGCAAAGAGGGCGACGGGGGGAACCCCGGACTTGAAGCCCACGCTCTGTGCGTTTGGAAACTTGCCCTCCGGGGGAGTCATCATTTTAGGGCTGGATGAAGACGATAACTTTCGAACAGTGGGTGTCCACAACGTTCCCTTGGCTGAGCAGGCAGTTGCGTCTCAGGCCCGCAAAGGGGTAGTGCCTCCTGTCCAGGTGGAGTTCACCGCGACGCCCTTTGAAGGGGAGACGCTTCTGGTCGTCCAAGTTATGCCTTTGCCTTCGGCCGCGAGACCGTGTTTCACCAAGGGCAAAGCCTATCTGCGCCAGAGCGACGGTGATTATGAGAT
>JAGLBH010000080.1 GCA_018260285.1 Arthrobacter sp.
GTTCAGCCGATCGAGGATCCGTGGAAGCGCGCCACCACCGTGGAGCCGCAGCGCACGGAGGCCGAGAAGGCCGCCGAGGAGGCACGCCAGACCGCTCGTCGCGCCGCCCGCGCCGAGGCCGAGCCCCAGGCCAGCGATGCCAACATCGGCGCCCACGAGACCCCCAGCTCCACCCCGACGGTTGACTGACCTCTGAGGCTCCCGCTGTATCGCACCGGGCCCCGACGCTGAGTTTCCAGCGCTGGGGCCCGGTGGCTTTTAAGCGGCGTTCGCGCCCCGCCGTCGTCGCATCCCCGCGATCGACTGGCCGCGCACCACGATGAGCAGGCCCAGGAGGATGAGCCCCAGACCCAGATAGATGCCGCCCGGCAGGCGCTCGCCCAGGAGGGTGGCCGCGATGATGGCCGTGCCCGGAATCTCGAGGAGGATCGTCATGGAGACCTTGAGGGCGCCCCACTGCTGGAGCAGGTAGTTGAACATCGTGTGCCCGCAGAGCTGGGCTGCCACCGTGACGCCGAGAATGCCGATCCATGCCTCCTGCGGGAAGCTCACGAGTGACTGCCCGGCGACGAGGGCCAAGGGCACTGTGGCCAGCGCGCAGATGCCGTAGCAGTACCCGGTGTAGACGCTCGTCGTGAGGGTCTCCCGGGCCTTGCCGCCGAAGAGCGAGTAGAGGGCTGCCAGCACCCCCGCGGCCAGGGCCAGGAGGTCGCCGGTGACGGCATCACGGCCGTGACCCACGTCCAGGCCGGTGATCGCGAAGACCCCCACCAGCGCTGCGGTCAGTCCGATGATCGACGCCGCAGGCAGCCTGATCCCCCGGGCCCTCTGGAAGGCGGCGATCCAGGCGGGCTGCAGGCACGTGAGAGCCGTGGCGATGGAGACGCTCGTCAGCTTGACCGAGGTGATGAAGCACGCGAAGTGCAGCGCCAGGCAGATTCCGGCGGCAGCCACGTAGGCATACTCGCGCCGACTGAGGGCGGTGAACTGCCGGGGCCTGCGCACCAGGGTGGGGGCCGCCATGACGGCGCCGCCGATGAGGTTGCGCCAGAACGCGATCGCCAAGGCCGGTGCCAGCGTGACGGACATGATGGGCCCTGAGGCAGAAACGCCCAGCACCCCCAGGGCAGCGATGAGAATGAGCACTCGCCAACTCTACCCAGCCGCCTCTCTGCTCAGCCGGCCGCGCGGCAGGAACAGCCGGCGAGGCTTGGCCGACGTGTCACGGCCGACGTGCCACGACCGACGAGGCTCGAACGGCGTCCACCCCCGGTTTCTCGGGGGTCTGCTAGCTGCACCCCCTGATTCTCAACGGCGCTCCAGCAAAGACCCCCAAGTTCCCGGGGGCGCTCTGCTTGAGCCCCCTATATCTCGGGGGCGCTTCTCATACACCCCCGGCTTCTTGGGGGGCCTGCCAGCTGCACCCCCAATTTCTCGGGGGCGGCCCGGCCTACGCCCCCGGCTTCTCGGGGGCGCAAAGCCTTACACCCCCGCTGCTTCCCTAACCCCCTGTATTTTCCGGGGGTATATGGAATATGCGGGGGTGTAGAGGAAGCAGCAGGGGAAACGCCTGTGCAAGGGGCGGGTGAAGGCAACAACACGGCAGCGAGAGCGGCGCATCGTCAGAGAACCGCGCGACCGGGGCCCGGCAGCGGAAGCGGTCCGACGGCAGGGGGTGACAGCGCGGCCCCGCGGTCCGGGGCTACGGCTCGGCTCAGCTCAGGAACCTGGGACTTTACGACACAACCACCGCAGCACAGCCCCGCTGCACAACCCGGCACCCCGGCCCAGCGCCACGACCGCAACCAGATCATCAGGCACCAGGCATCCAGCCGCCAGCAGCCCGCCGCCAGCCACGGGGCACCACCCATCGGGCACAACAAAAGATCCCCGAGCCTTTCGGCCTGGGGATCTCCCGTACTTTGTGGAGGCTAGGGGGGTCGAACCCCTGACCTGAAGCTTGCAAAGCTACCGCTCTACCAACTGAGCTAAGCCCCCAAAGTGAATCTTCGTGACAGTAAAGTCTACCACAATGATTCAGTGGGCGTACCAAGACTTGAACTTGGGACCTCTTCGTTATCAGCGAAGCGCTCTAACCGCCTGAGCTATACGCCCGAACCGACCCTTGCGGGCCGAGAAACAACTCTACAGAACTCCCCGCAGAAAAACAAATTCGGGGTGTCCGGCAGGTGTCAGTCGTCGGTCAGGGTCACCCCGATGCCGCCCACCATGGACGAGCAGATGTTGTAGAGAACCGCCGCGAGCATCGAGAGCGCCGTGATGAGCACGATGTTGACGAGCGAGATGATGACCGAGAAGGAGACCACCTGCTGCAGGGAGGCGATCTTCCGCACGTCCAGGCTTGCGCCCGAGGCCCCGCCGATATCGCTCAGCAGGGTGTTGATCCGATCGAAGATGCCGGTGAGGTCAAGCACGCTCCAGAGGACGAGTGACGCCACCACCGAGACGATGCCCAGTGCCACGGACAGCAGGAACGCCATCTTCAGCACGGACCACGGGTCCACCTTGCTGACCACGAGGCGAGCCTTGCGGGTCTTCGCCTTCGGGGCCGGCCGGACCAGGGTCTGGCGCGGGGTGTCCAGAGCCGCCGACTTCTGGCCGGGACGCTGGACGGGGCGCCCGGCCAGGGGACGCTTCCCCGGGCGTGGCGCACTCATGCGACCGCTCTGCGACTCACTCACTCAATTCCTCCGTGGACGTGGATTCGGTCTCGGCCGGCACAAGAGCCGCCTCAACAGATGCTGATTCAGTAGACAACGGTACGCCATCCTCCTGTGGTGCGGCAGAGGCCTCGACGTCCTGGTCGAACTCGACCGCAAGATCGCGCTCTGAGTTCTTCGCGACGGCGATGATCCTGTCGCCCTTGTCCGGCTTCGCGAAGATGACGCCCATCGTGTTGCGGCCCTTCGCCGGAACGCCGTCCACACGCGAGCGGACGATCTTTCCGCGCTCCATGACCACGAGCACTTCGTCGTCGTCGCCCACGATGAGCCCGCCGACGAGGTGACCGCGGTCGTCGGCCAGCTTGGCCACCTTGATGCCCAGGCCGCCGCGGGTCTGCGCCCGGTACTCGCTCACGTGGGTGCGCTTGGCGTAGCCGCCGTCGGTCACGACGAAGACGTAGCCCTCATCCGTGATGACGTCGGCGGAGAGCAGGTGGTCGTCCCCGCGGAACTTCATGCCGGTCACGCCCGAGGTGTCGCGGCCGGTGGGGCGCAGGGCCTCGTCGGACGCGGTGAAGCGCACGCTCATGCCCTGGCGGGAGACGAGGAGCAGATCGTCCTCGGCGGAGATGATGCGCGCGGAGACGAGCTCGTCGCCCTCGCGCAGCTTGATGCCGATGACGCCTGCGCTGCGGTTCGTGTCGTAGTCCGCGAGGCGCGTCTTCTTGACGAGGCCGTTGCGGGTGGCGAGGAGCAGGTACGGGGAGGCCGTGTAGTCCCGCAGATCCAGGACCTGCGCGATCCGCTCCTCCGGCTGGAACGCCAGGAGGTTCGCCACGTGCTGGCCCTTCGCGTCGCGGCCGCCCTCAGCGAGCTCGTATGCCTTCGTCCGGTACACGCGCCCCAGGTTGGTGAAGAAGAGGAGCCAGTGGTGCGTGGTGGTGACGAAGAAGTGCTCGACGACGTCGTCCTCGCGCAGCTGTGCCCCGCGGACGCCCTTGCCGCCGCGCGCCTGCTGGCGGTACTGGTCGCTCTTCGTGCGCTTGACGTAGCCGCCGCGCGTGATCGTGACGACGACCTCCTCCTCGGGGATGAGGTCTTCCATGCTCATGTCGCCGTCGAAGCCGCGAAGGACCTTCGTGCGGCGGTCGTCGCCGTAGCGCTCGACGATCTCGGAGAGCTCGTCGGAGACGATGTCCCGCTGGCGCTGCGGCGTGGCGAGGATGTCCTTGTAGTCGGCGATGTCCCGCTCGAGCTTGGCGTGCTGGTCCTGGAGCTTCTGGCGCTCGAGGGCCGCGAGACGGCGCAGCTGCATGTCCAGGATGGCCTGGGCCTGGAGGTCGTCGATGTCGAGGAGGGTCTTGAGGCCCTCGCGCGCGTCCTCGACGGTCGGGGAGCGGCGGATGAGGGCGATGACCTCGTCCAGGGCGTCGAGCGCCTTGAGGAGGCCGCGCAGGATGTGCGCCTGCTCCTCGGCCTTGCGCAGGCGGAACTGCGTGCGGCGGACGATGACGTCCATCTGGTGCGTGACCCAGTGGCGGATGAACGCGTCGAGGGAGAGGGTGCGGGGCACGCCGTCCACGATCGCGAGCATGTTGGCGGAGAAGTTGTCCTGCAGCTGCGTGTGCTTGTACAGGTTGTTGAGCACGACCTTCGGCACGGCGTCCCGCTTGAGGACGATCACAAGGCGCTGGCCCGTGCGGCCCGAGGTCTCGTCCCGCAGGTCGGCGATGCCGCTGACCTTGCCCTCCTTGACGAGCTCCGCGATCTTGATCGCCAGGTTGTCCGGGTTCGCCTGGTACGGCAGCTCGGTGACCACAAGGCACGTGCGGCCCTGGAGCTCCTCGACGTTGACGACGGCGCGCATCGTGATGGAGCCGCGGCCCGTCCGGTACGCGTCCTCGATGCCCTTCGTGCCGAGAATCGTGGCACCGGTCGGGAAGTCCGGGCCCTTGATCCGCGCCATGAGCGCCTCGAGCAGCTCTTCCTTCGTGGCGTCCGGGTTCTTGAGCGCCCACTGGACGCCCTCGGCCACCTCGCGGAGGTTGTGCGGCGGGATGTTCGTGGCCATGCCGACCGCGATGCCGGAGGAGCCGTTGACGAGCAGGTTCGGGAAGCGGGCCGGCAGAACCGTCGGCTCCTGGTTCTTGCCGTCGTAGTTGTCCTGGAAGTCGACCGTCTCCTCGTCGATGTCCCGGACCATCTCCATGGCCAGCGGGGCCATCTTGGTCTCGGTGTATCGGGGTGCGGCGGCGCCGTCGTTGCCCGGGGAGCCGAAGTTGCCCTGGCCCAGCGCGAGCGGGTAGCGCATGGTCCAGTCCTGGATGAGGCGCACGAGCGCGTCATAGATGGCCGTGTCGCCGTGCGGGTGGTAGGTGCCCATGACCTCGCCGACCACGCGGGCGCACTTGTTGAAGCTGCGCTCGGGGCGGTAGCCGCCGTCGAACATCGCGTAGAGCACGCGGCGGTGCACGGGCTTGAGGCCGTCGCGCACGTCCGGCAGGGCTCGGCCCACGATGACGGCCATCGCGTAGTCGAGGTAGGAGCGCTGCATCTCCTCCTGGAGATCGATCTTCTCGATCTTGTCGTGTCCCTCGGGGACGACGACGGCTTCCGGCTTCAGCTCGAGCAGCTCGTTCTCTAGGGTGCCGCCCTGGTCAGCGGCTGCTGCGGCGTCGTCGTTCTGGGGGGTTTCCGGCGTCTGATCGCTCATGGTGTCCGTTTTCTCTTGGCGCGTTCGGTTCGTCTGGTCTGAGAGCTGGGAATCAGATGTCCAGGAACCTCACGTCCTTGGCGTTCTGCTGGATGAAGGTGCGTCGGGACTCCACGTCGTCCCCCATGAGCACCGAGAAGATCTGGTCGGCCGCGGCCGCATCCTCCATGGTGACCTGGCGCAGCGTGCGGTGGGCCGGGTCCATCGTCGTGTCCCAGAGCTCGGCGTAGTCCATCTCGCCGAGGCCCTTGTAGCGCTGGATGCCGTTGTCCTTGGGCAGGCGCTTGTTCGCGGCCTTGCCGGCCAGGAGGGCGGCGTCCCGCTCCGCGTCCGTGTAGACGTAGTCGTGCGCGGCGTTGGACCACTTGATGCGGTACAGCGGCGGCTGGGCCAGGTAGACGTAGCCCTGCTCGATGAGCGGGCGCATGTAGCGGAAGAGCAGCGTCATGAGCAGCGTGGTGATGTGCTGGCCGTCGACGTCGGCATCAGCCATGAGGATGATCTTGTGGTACCGGAGCTTGGCCAGGTCGAAGTCCTCGCCGATCCCCGTGCCGAAGGCGGTGATCATGGCCTGCACCTCAGCGTTGCCGAGGGCCTTGTCCAGGCGGGCGCGCTCCACGTTGAGGATCTTGCCGCGCAGGGGCAGGATCGCCTGGGTGCGCGGGTCGCGGCCGCGCTTGGCGGAGCCGCCTGCGGAGTCGCCCTCCACGATGTAGACCTCGCACTCCACGGGGTTCTTCGACGAGCAGTCGGAGAGCTTGCCGGGCATGCCGAAGGACTCGAGCGGGGACTTGCGGCGGGCGTTGTCGCGGGCCTTGCGGGCGGCCATGCGCGCCTGGGCGGCCAGCTGGGCCTTGCGGATGATGTTCTTGGCGGCCTGCGGGTTGCGCTCGAGCCAGTCCCCCAGCTGGTCCGTGACCACGCGCTGGACGAAGCCCTTGACCTCGGAGTTGCCGAGCTTCGTCTTCGTCTGGCCCTCGAACTGCGGCTCGGAGAGCTTCACGGAGATGACGGCGGTGAGGCCCTCGCGGATGTCGTCGCCCGTGAGGTTGTCGTCCTTCTCCTTGAGGATGCCCTTCTCGCGGGCGTAGCGGTTCATGAGGGAGGTCATGGCCGCGCGGAAGCCCTCTTCGTGGGTGCCGCCCTCGTGGGTGTTGATCGTGTTGGCGTAGGTGTGGACCGACTCGGAAAAGGCCATGGTCCACTGCATCGCCACCTCGAGGGCCATGCGGCGTCCGCTGTCCTCGGTCTCGAAGGCGATGACGTCCTCGTGGACCATCTCGAGCTTCTTCGTGGAGTTGAGGTGCTTGACGTAGTCCAGGAGGCCGTCCGCGTAGCAGTACTCCACCGCGCGGGCCTTCTTCGGCTCGTTCTCGTCCTCGGCGAGCTCGTCCCCGGTCTCCTCCGTCTGGCGCTCGTCCGTGAGTCGGATCCGCAGGCCCTTGTTGAGGAACGCCATCTGCTGGAAGCGGGCGCGCAGCGTCTCGAACTCGAACTCGATGGACTCGAAGATCTCGGGGTCCGGGTAGAACGTCTGGGTGGTGCCCGTCTCGGAGGTGGCCTCGCCGCGGGTCAGGGAGGTCTGGGGCTTGCCGCCGTCGGCGAACTCCATGCGCCAGGCGTACCCCTGGCGGCGGACCTCGGTCTTGACGCGGCGGGAGAGAGCGTTCACCACGGAGATGCCGACGCCGTGGAGGCCGCCGGAGACCGCGTAGCCGCTGCCGCCGAACTTGCCGCCTGCGTGGAGGATCGTCATGACGACCTCGACCGTGGGCTTGCCCTCCGTGGGGTGGATGTCCACGGGAATGCCGCGGCCGTTGTCCTTGACGCGCACGCCGCCGTCGGCCTGGAGCACCACGTCGATGAGGTCCGCGTGGCCGGCGAGGGCCTCGTCCACGGAGTTGTCCACGACCTCGTAGACCAGGTGGTGC
>JAGLBH010000081.1 GCA_018260285.1 Arthrobacter sp.
CCTGCGGGGCGGAGGACGACGACGATCCCCCCGCCGACGAAGCGGAGTTCGTCCCCCGGAACAGGGAGGCGATGAGGAAGGTTCCCAGCATGAGAAGGGCGAGAGCGCCGGCGCCCAGGCCGATCCACAATCCGGTCTTCGACTTCTTGGGCGCCTGGGTCGCGCCCGTCTGGGGGAAATTCTGCCCTGCATCATTCACCGGCGCCTGGGATGCCGGAGGATTCGGCGGAAGGTGTTCGTGTGACATGTCAACTCCTGTGAGACTGTGTATATTCAGGAAACAGCTTCTCTGAGAATAAGAAAGCTATATCTCCATGCTATCTCAGGGCCGATATCGCCACGGGGGAAAAAGACCTGGAATCAGGCCTTTCCTCACGCCCCCGGACCCTCCCCGCGCACTCCCCAGAAGCTGCCGATGAGGCGCTGGAGCGCCCAGAGGTCATCCACTGCCGCCATCTCTCGGGCGGAGTGCATGGAGAGCAGCGGAACCCCGACGTCCACCGTGCGGATGCCCAGCCGGGTGGCCGTGATCGGGCCGATCGTGCTCCCGCACGGAACCGTGTTGTTGGAGACGAACTCCTGGTAGGCCACGCCGCCCGCCTCCGCGAGCGCCGCCACCTTCGCGGCGCCCTGGCCGTCCGTGGCGTAGCGCTGGTCCGCGTTGATCTTCAGGAGGGGGCCGCGGCCCATGAGCGGCCGCACGCGGGGGTCGTGTCGCCCCGGGTAGTTGGGGTGGACTGCGTGGCCGGCGTCGGCCGAGAGGTGCCACGAGCGGGCCAGGAGGCGGGAGAACTCGGGTCCCCGGTCCCCCGCGATCCGCACGAGGACGTCCTCGAGGAAAGGCCCCCCTGCCCCCGAGCGCGTGGCGGAGCCCACCTCTTCGTGGTCGAAGGCTGCGAGCATCCGCACGCGGGACGTGTCCGACGACGCCGCGGCCCCCTCAGACTGCGCCGCCCGGCACAGGGCAGAGACCCCTGCGTGGACGCTGCTCAGGTTGTCCAGCCTGCCGGAGGCCAGGAACTCCTGGCGAAGGCCGAAGAGGGCAGGGGCGGCGCCGTCGGCGAAGGTGAGGTCGTACCCGCCGATCTCCCCCGCCGGGACGCCCGCCCGCTCGGCGAGATGGCCCAGGAGGTCGGCGTCCTCGGCGAGGCCCAGCCCCCACACGGGCTGCGTGTGCTGCTGGCGGTCCAGGGCCACGCCCTCCGTGTTGACGGCCCGGTCCAGGTGGATGGCGAGCTGGGGGATGCGGAAGACGGGGTCCGTGGCCACGAGGCGCTCGCTGCCGTCCTTGAGCACGAGCCGCCCGGCCAGGCGCAGCTCGCGGTCCAGCCACGAGTTGAGCAGCGGCCCCCCGTAGACCTCCACGCCGGCCTGGAGCATGTTGAACGAGCCCGTCGTGGGCTGCGGCTTGAGCTTGAACCCGGGAGAGTCGGTGTGGGCGCCGAGGATGTCGAACCCGTCGATCGCGCCCTCCGGCCGGATCCACGCGATGACAGCGCCGTCCCGCACCACGACGTACCGCCCCGGGGCCGCGTCCCACGCCTCGTCCTCCTCCAGGCGGGTGAAGCCGACGTCGGCCAGGCGGCGGACGACTGCTGCGGCCGCGTGGAAGCTCGAGGGGGATTCGAGGACGAACTCGCCGAGATCGCGGGCGTTGGCCTGCTGGGGCGAGGCTGGCTCGGGGGTCTGCACTGCGTTTGTCATACCCCCATTCTCCCACTCGGGTCCTTACGGGGCCGGGCGCGGGGGCACGAGGCCGTGCTCGTAGGC
Organism: Arthrobacter sp.; assembly: GCA_018260285.1. GTDB lineage: Bacteria > Actinomycetota > Actinomycetes > Actinomycetales > Micrococcaceae > Falsarthrobacter. The sequence continues at coordinate 1,771 of JAGLBH010000081.1, forward strand.
GAAGATCACCGCGTGCACCCGGTCCCGCAGGCCGAGCTTGGAGAGCACGCGGCCCACATGGGTCTTGACCGTCGCCTCGGAGACGTAGAGCCGCTCGGCGATCTCCGCGTTGGAGTCCCCGCACGCGATCGCCTGGAGCACCTCCACCTCGCGCGGCGTCAGCTCCGCGATCGACTCCGTGTCCGCCTCCTGGGCCTGGGACGCGTGCCTCACGAATTCCTCGAGGAGCCGGGTGGTCACCCGCGGGGCGACGACGGACTCCCCCTCCGCCACGATCCTCACCGCCCTCACGAGCTCCTCGGGGTCCGCGTCCTTGAGGAGGAACGCCGAGGCCCCCGCGCGCAGGCCCGAGAAGGCGTACTCGTCGAGGTCGAAGGTCGTCAGAATGATGACGGCGGGGCTGCCCTCCTCGGAGCAGATGCGCCGGGTGGCCTCAATGCCGTCGAGCACAGGCATGCGCACGTCCATGAGGACCACGTCCGGCGTCAGGGCGGCCGCCTGGGAGATGGCCTCGAGCCCGTTGGACGCCTCGCCGACCACCTCGAGGCCCTCCTCGCCCTCCAGGACGAGGCGGAACCCGTAGCGCAGCAGCTGCTGGTCGTCAGCGAGCAGAATCCGGATGGGTGCGGTCATCGAAAGCTCCTTGGTGCGGGCGTGACAAGAGGGGGAAAGGCGGCCTCGACCAGCCACCCCGTGGGCTGCTGGGGGCCTGCGCGGAAGGTGCCGCCGAAGGCCTTGACCCGCGTCGCCAGGCCGGCCAGGCCGTTGCCCGTGCCCTGGAACGCGGGCCGGCGGGATTCGTCCGGCGGGGCGCTCAGCGCGTTGTCCGAGACGCGGATGCGCGAGCCGTCGGGCCCCGTGTGCAGCTCCACCGTGACGGTGCCGGCGCTGCGGGCGTAGCGGAGCACGTTCGTCAGGGACTCCTGGACAATCCGGTAGACCGTCTGCTGGAAGGCGGGGTCCTCCGGCCAGCGCTCGCCGTCCTGGACGAGGGTCACGGGCACGCCCGCCGTGCGGAACCCGGCGATGAGCTCGTGAAGCGCATCCATGGCGGGAGGCGGGGCCAGGGGCGCAGCCTCGGCGTCGGACTTGAGAACCCCCAGGACGCGGCGCATGTCCGCGAGCGCGGCCCGCCCGGTCGAGGAGACCTCGGCCATGATCTCAGACCCGCGCTCGGGGTTCTTGCGGGCGGTCGCCCTCGCCCCGTCGGCGAGGGCGATCATGACGGTGAGGGAGTGGGCGACGACGTCGTGCATCTCCCGCGCGATCCGGGCCCGCTCCTCAAGCTGGGCCGTGGCGCTCTGGGCGGCGGCCCAGGCGCGGACGTCCCACTGGTGGAGCCGATCGCGGCGGGCCCGGAAGCCGAGCATGATGACTACGAGGTACGAGGAGAAGGCCAGGGGCATCCCGACCAGGAGGGAGAGGAGCGAGGCCCAGAAGCCTCCCTTGATCCCCGTGATGAGCCCCACGTAGACGGCGAAGATCATCATGAGGACCGCCGCGCAGATCCACGCTGTGCGGTGGGAGCGCCACTTGGCCACGGCGTACATGGCCGCGAAGCTCGCGAAGGTGCCCCCGGCTCCCGGCTCGGCGGCTGCGGCCACGGGGAGGAGCACTGCCAGGATGTCGCAGGCCGTGACCACCCCGAACACGCCCAGCGGGAAGCGGTTCCGCCACCAGACCGCCGCGATGGAGACCACCTGGAGGACGAAGAACGCAAGAGAGACCCCGAAGCTGTACGTCCCGAACCCCACTCTGAAGAGCAGCTCGAGGGGAATGTAGAACCCCAGCGCGGCCATCAGCAGAAGGTTGACGAGGAGGGGGCGGGACGCGAAATACCGGGAGACTGGGCCTCGGCGGCGGTCCATTAACTCCCGAAGGGGAGCCTCGTCGAGCGAGACTCCCCTGGGAGCAGCGGTGGAGGGCACGTTCTTTAGACGTCGCGCTTCTGCGCCGTCAGCAGGCCGGCGGCCCAGATGACGAGCGACCACACGCCCATCCAGAGGGCGGCGACGTTCCACATCAGGCTCTGGGGCCCGTCCGGACGGACCTCGTGCGTCTCGTCCGAGGAGCTCATCATCGCGTCTCCCAGGTTGCTCGGGAGGAAGCGGGACATGTCCGAGAGCCAGTCGACCCGGCTCCCGATAATGCCGAGAATGATCGGCAGCACGAAGAGGATCGCGATGACGAGAACGATCGAGCCAGCCGTGTTCCTCAGGAGGAGAGCGACGCCGAAGGCCATGATGGCGATGAGCACCACGTAGAGAGCCGCCATGAGGATCGTGCGCATCACGTTGCCGTCCCCGAGGCTGTAGTGCAGCGTCGGGTCGAGCAGCGCCTGGGCGAGCAGGTAGGTCAGGAGCATGGAGACGATGGCCACAAGTCCTGCCGCGAACGCCATGACGAGGGTCTTGGCGAGCACTGCGGGCCAGCGCTTGGGAGCGGCGGACATGGTGGAGCGGATCATGCCCGTGTTGTACTCGCCGGCGATCGTCACAACGGCCCACGAGGCGAAGATGAGGTTGCTGAAGTAGACGCCGATGATGGGAATATGGCGGGCGAGCTCCTTCGCGGCCTCGGTCGCCTGGGACTTCATCTGTGAAGCCTCTCCGGCGGGAACGCCGTCGTAGCCGTTGAAGTCCACCATCGAGTTCGTGGCCATGACCATGAGCGCCCCGAAGGCGATCGGGAGAATCAGCGCGATGCCGAGGAGCCAGTAGGTGCTGGCGAGCGAGGTGAGCTTGATCGCCTCGCTGCGGAGAAGCTTGAAGAAGCCCACGTTCTTGTCCCCGAAGCGGGACTGGTAGACCCGCGGCTGACCGTCAACCGAGGCTGCGCGGCGGGGTTCGGGAAGTGCGTTCTGTGGGGCGGTGAGGGAGTGGGACATGGTTACTTGGCCTCCTGCGCTGCTGCGCCCTGCGAGAGATCTGCTGAGTTGTATTCCACGGAGCTCTGCGTCAGGCGCATGTACGCCTCTTCCAGGGAGAGCTCCCGCGGGGTGAGTTCGTAGACGAAGATCCGGTTGTCGAAGGCGGCCTGGGCGATCTGGCGCGCGTCGAGCCCCGTGACCTCAAGGGTGTTCGGGTCCACGTGGGAGACGCGGGTGGTGGGTCCGGCGAGCAGCGTGCTCAGCTGCTGGGCGCTGTCCGTGCGCACCATGGTGCGGACCTCGCCCTGGCCGGAGATGATCTCGCTGATCGGGCCCTGGGTGATGAGGCGGCCCTTGCCGATGACCACGAGGTCGTCCGCCGTCTGCGCCATCTCTGACATGAGGTGTGAGGAGAGGAAGACCGTGCGGCCCTCCGAGGCCAGGTAGCGGCAGAGGTTGCGCACCCAGCTCACGCCCTCGGGGTCGAGGCCGTTGACGGGCTCGTCGAAGATGACCGTGCGCGGGTCCGCGAGAAGAGCGGAGGCGATGCCGAGGCGCTGGCCCATGCCGAGGGAGAACCCGCCGACCTTGCGCTTGGCGACCTGCTCGAGGCCGGTCATCGAGATGACCTCGTTGACGCGGGAGGTCGGGATGCCGTGGGTGGCGGCCATGGCCTTGAGGTGGTTCTGCGCGCTGCGGCCGCGGTGCACCGCCTTGGCGTCCAGGAGTGCGCCCACCGTGGACATGGGGGACTTCGCGTGCGAGTAGGGCTTGCCGTCCACGAGCGCGCGACCCGAGGTGGGCGTGTCCAGCCCGAGGATCATGCGCATCGTGGTGGACTTGCCGGAGCCGTTGGGGCCGAGGAAGCCGGTGACGCGCCCGGGCTTCGCCTCGAACGAGATGTCGTCCACAGCGAGCTTGCTGCCATACCTCTTGGTGAGGTTTTCTACCTGGATCATGCTGCCCCTTGTGTGTAGGAAATGATCGTCATGAGTCTTCGTCCAGTCTATGAACCTGCGACTCCGCGCGTCATCCCCCGGCAGAGGGATATCCGCGCTCCAGCGTCATCCTTTGTGATGACTGCGCTCCCGCGTGACACCGGCCAGGGCGAGAGCCGCCACGAGAGGCACGGCGAGCACGCTGAGCGCAGGTCGAATGCCCCAGTGGGCGCCGATCCATCCGAGAACGGGCGGCCCCAGGAAGAATGCCCCGTAGGCGATGACGGAGACGACGCCGACGCGCGCCGCAGCCTTCCCCGGGTCGTCAGCCGCAGCCGAGATGCCCAGGGGGAAGCCGAGCGCCGCCCCGATCCCCCAGAGGAAGGCTCCCGCCATCATGAGCGGGACGGAGGGAGCCAGCACGTAGAGGGCCAGCCCCACGAACGCCGCGCCGAGGCAGACCCGGAGGGAGGCTACCCGGCCGAAGCGGTCCACCATGGGCGTGCTGAACCAGCGCGTCAGGGTCATCGAGGCGAGGAAGACCGAGAAGACGAGCGCGCCCATCGCCTCGCTCGTCCCGAGGCCGTCGACGGCGCCCTTGGCCACCCAGTCCATGGCCGATCCCTCCGTCAGGGCGCAGGAGAGCACCACGACGCCGATGAGCACAGTACGACCCTCTCTCCACGGAGAGACGGCGGGATTCGCGGAGGCCTCTGCCCGTTCTTCCGCGGATTGGCGGGCCGAGGAGAGAAAGTTTTCTGATGCGGTTATAGTCGCCGCGATGCATATAAGCCCGACGACAGGCAGTCCCACGGCCACCGGAACCTGAAGCGCGGCGGTCGCCGCCCCGGAGAGCGCCCCCACGACGCTGCCCAGGGAGAAGGCCGCGTGATACCGAGGCATGACCGTCTGCCCCAGCTGGTGCTCGACGTCCGCCCCCTCCACGTTCATGGAGACGTCCCACAGCCCCATTCCCATGCCGAGGACCAGCATGCCTGCCGCCATGAGCCACACGTTGACGAGGACCAGCGAGACTGCCACGAGCACGAGGGAGACCGCCGCGATGACGGCCCCCGTGCGGGCGGACCGCCTCGTGCCCCAGCGCGGCGTGAACGTGCCGGCCTGGCTCATGGAGAGCATGGCTCCCACGGCGGTGCAGAGGAGGATGAGGCCGATCTGCGCCGTGTCGATCCCGAGGATCTCCCCTGTGCCGGGGATGCGGGAGGTCCAGGCCCCCACGAGCACTCCGTTCGCCACGAAGCTCGCGAACGTGGCCCGGGACGCGGCCCGGACGGCGGGCGGGTGCCCGGCCACAGCGGATGTCATACGAGGCCCTCTTCGTGAAGCGCAGCCACGGCGGCGGTCCGATTGGAGGCGCCCAGCTTGCGGTAGATGTGGATGAGGTGCGTTTTGACCGTTGCCTCAGAAATGAACAGTGTACGGGCTATCTGCCGATTCCCGGCACCGGTCGCCAGGAGGCGAGCCACCTCGAGCTCGCGCGCGCTGAGCAGGGGTTCGGGGGCAGGCGGCTGTCGGTAGGCGCTCACGAGGGCCGCGGCGGCGCGCGGGGCGAAGAACTGGCCCCCCTCGGAGACCGTGCGCAGCGCCTCCGCGATGACCTCCGGCTCGGAGTCCTTGAAGAGGTACCCGGAGGCGCCCGCGTCGATCGCGGCGAGCACATCCGCCTGCGCGTCGAACGTGGTGAGGACGATGACCCTCTCCCCCGCCGAGCCGGCCGTGATCGCCCGCG
>JAGLBH010000082.1 GCA_018260285.1 Arthrobacter sp.
GTGCGCGCGCGCCGCAGCGTGAGCGACGGCGAAAGACGGGCTGATCCCGCGTGATTCTCCATCCCTCAAGTATGACCCCCTGTGACGCGCAGTCCAGGGCCAGAGGGCCTGATTTTGAGAATGCGGGCCGATCCGCTAAAAATGAAGTGAAGCAAGGATCAAGAGTCCCAACGCGAAGCTCTGGCTCGTTGGGCGGCAACCCTCTCCCGTAGTGGGGTGCCCCAGATGAAGATCCGGCCGGTGCGGACTGCGCTACCGGCAAGTACGGCGGTTCCTCGCAGAAAACGCCACCTCAATGATGAAAGGCCCCTTTCTCTGCGAGCCGCCACAGTACTGACGCGGCACTTTTACTCTCACGTACAGCCGCAGCTCTTACTGCGGCTGGCCAGTCACGAAGGAACACCATGAAACTCTCCAAGATCGTCGCATCCCTCGCGATCGCTCCCCTCGCTCTCAGCCTCGCCGCGTGCTCCCCGTCCCAGTCCTCGGGGGACGCCAAGTCCACGAGCAGCGACGGCACCAAGACGGTGACCATCGGCATCGTTGACGTCACTCCGCAGCAGACGGTCCTCAAGGACCTGGCCAAGGAGAACGGCATCAACATCGTCTACAAGACGTTCTCCGACTACAACCAGCCGAACCCGGCCCTGAAGCAGAAGCAGACGGACCTCAACTGGTTCCAGCACCTCGCGTACCTGGCGAACTACAACATCAACGCCAACGACACCCTGACGCCGATCGGCGGCACGGAGATCGTTCCGCTCGGCCTGTACTCCAAGAAGCACACCAAGCTCTCGGACATCCCGCAGGGCGGCGAGATCGCCATCCCGAACGACGCGATCAACACGGCCCGCGCCCTCAACCTGCTCAAGGCCAACGGCCTGGTGACCCTCAAGTCGGACACCACCGCCCCGAGCGCCCTGGACGTGGACACCGCCAAGTCCAAGGTCAAGGTCACCACGGTTGACGCCACTCAGACCGTCATCCAGCTCGGCTCCCTCGACGGCGCCGTCGTCAACAACACGTTCCTCGCTCGCGCCAACCTGGACGCCAACAAGGCCCTGGCCAAGGACAACCCCAAGGATCCCTCGGCCGTCCCGTACGTGAACGCCTTCGTCTCCCGCGCTGAGGACAAGGACAACGAGACGTTCAAGAAGATCGCCGAGCTCTACCACGACCCGAAGGTCCAGAAGGCTGTGGCCGATGAGTCCAAGGGCACGTCCGTGGAGGCCAAGAACTCCCAGCAGGAGCTCATCGACGTCCTCAAGAAGTACGAGGACTCCCTCAAGGCTGCGAAGAAGTAAGCACCTGATGTCTTCAGCTCACGTACCTTCGACGGCGGCCTCACCGGCCGCCGTCGAAGGCGCCATTGTCTTCTCCAACGCCACCAAGCAGTTCACGGTCGGCAAGAACACCGTGACTGCGGTGGACGGCGTCTCGATGTCCATCAACAAGGGCGAGATCTTCGGCATCATCGGGTACTCCGGCGCCGGCAAGTCCACCATTGTCCGCCTCATCAACGGCCTCGAGCCGGCGACGAGCGGCTCGATCCTCGTCAACGGCGTGGAAGTGGTCGGCAAGTCCGAGGCGCAGCTGGCCAAGATCCGCCCGCAAATCGGCATGATCTTCCAGCAGTTCAACCTCCTGAGCTCGCGCACCGTGGCACGCAACGTCGAGTTCCCCCTGGAGCTCGCGGGCTGGCCCAAAGAGAAGCGCAAGGCCCGCGTGGCGGAGCTGCTCGAGTTCGTCGGCCTGACGGACCGGGCCAAGAACTACCCGGAGCAGCTCTCCGGCGGTCAGAAGCAGCGCGTGGGCATCGCCCGCGCCCTCGCGAACGACCCCGCGATTCTCCTCGCGGACGAGTCCACCTCTGCGCTCGACCCTGAGACCACGGCGGACGTTCTCCGCGTGCTCAAGCGGGTCAACGAGCAGCTCGGCATCACGATCGTCGTCATCACCCACGAGATGGACGTCGTTCGCAGCATCGCGGACCGGATCGCGGTCATGGAGCAGGGAAAGGTGGTGGAGGTCGGAACCACGTTCGAGATCTTCTCCAACCCCCAGACCTCCACGGCCCGCAAGTTCGTCTCCACGGTGCAGCACACGGAGCCGAACGCCGAGGAGCTGGCCCACCTGCGCCAGACCCACGCCGGCCGCCTCTTCACGGTGGAGATCACCCCCGATTCACATGTGGGCACGATCCTCTCCGACGGGGCTGTCGCCGGGGTTCGCTTCGAAGTGGTCCACGGCGGCATCTCGACCCTCCAGGAAAAGTCTTTCGGCTCCCTCACCGTGGAGCTCACGGGGGACGACGACGCCGTGCAGCGCGTGGCCACCCAGCTTGCCGCAGTGACCCAGGTTAAGGAGCTCAGCGCATGAGTGCATTCGATCTTCTGACGCAGCTCCCCCTGGGCGCGAACCAGACTGACTGGTCCGTCATGCGCCCGGCGCTGCTGGACTCCATCCAGGACACGCTCTACATGGTGACCCGGACCCTGCTCTTCGCGGGCGTGCTGGGCCTCGTCATCGGCCTGCTCCTGTACTGCCTGCGGCCCAAGGGCATTCTCGGCGGATCCGGCCTGGCCCGCGTGGTCCACCTCGTGCTCAACCTGCTCATCAACACAGTGCGGCCCATCCCGTTCATCATCCTGCTCGTGGCGATCTACCCGCTGACGCTCGCCGTGGTCGGCAAGACCATCGGGCCCAACGCGGCCGTGTTCGCCATGACGATCGGGGCGACGTTCGCTGTGGCCCGCATCGTGGAGCAGAACCTCATGAGCGTGGACCCCGGAGTCATCGAGGCGGCCCGCTCCATGGGCGCCAACCCGTGGCAGATCATCCGCAAGGTGATCCTCCCGGAGGCCCTGGGGCCCCTCGTGCTCGGCTACACATTCCTGCTCATCGGCATTGTGGACATGTCCGCGATGGCCGGCGCCATCGGCTCGGGCGGCCTGGGCAACTTCGCCATCCAGTACGGATACCAGCAGTTCAACGCGGAGATCACCTGGACGGCCGTGGCGATCATCATCGTCATGGTGCAGATCGTCCAGTTCTTCGGAAACTGGCTGGCCCGGAAGATCATGCGCCGCTAGCGGGGCTGCCTCCCTGATATATCAAGGGTTTCCCGGCCCGCCCGCATGGGTCACGGGCTGGAAATCCGCACAAAGTCCGCATGGGCTGTGAACGCTTCGGCAATCGCAGCCCGTGCGGACTTCTTTGTGCCCTCCATCAGGTGCCCGGCGGCGTCCAGGGTCGTTGAAGCCGTCTCGCGCCTCATCTGCGGGAGCCTGTGGCCGAGCTCAGGGTCGTCCTTGTACGCGTCGAACAACACGTTCGCCCGAGACGCCTCCCGCACCTCGCGGGGCGTGATGGGGTTCGCCAGCTGCTGACAGCAGGGCTGCCGGGAGAGCTTGAGCACCCGACACGCCACCGTCACAGGAATCCCTGCTTCGGCGAGCTCCGTTACGAGCGGAGAGAACCTTTTCCGTCAGATGTGCCTGCGACAGTTACGCCGCGACGCGGCGGAGCCGCTTCTGCAACGTCTCGGGTGAATACTCAAGTCTTTCGCGATCTGCTCGATCCTCACTCCGGGGTCACGGCTCCTCGCGACGCGCACGTGATCCTCACGCAACTGGGGGGACAGGGCTTTGGGATGCTGCCATCCTTCCAGGCCGCACTCCTGGGCAAGCCGGAACAGTTGTCACCTCTCCGTGAAGCAGTCCCGCAAGCTGAGTCACTCAACGATGTGGGGGCTCAGTGCTTCATGAGACATGTTTGCGCGGCGGTCCGCTTACTTCTATGGTTGATACATGAGTGCCTTGGAGTCTAGCGTGTCCTCCATCTAGCCGAGGAATGAGACGCACGAGTTCCAAGAGTTCCCCTAGGAGGGAAAGTGAGTAATTTACCAGATTCAAACAAGGTTCTGGCAGAATCAATTGGCATTTCTCTGCTTGGATACATTGGCAAAGAAAATGTACGGCATCTGAACGTTTCATTAAATTATAAAACGATGGAAGTCAATGTCGTTGTTTCACTGTGGAAGCCGTCCAGGGAGATGCGCTGGGAGGTTCTTGACAAGATCAATCAGGTCGAATCCCTATTTGAATCCGATGGCGTCTTCTTCGTTGTCCAGTTTGTAGATCCTGATTCGACTGCACTTAAAGTCAGAGAAGAATCACGCATCCGCTCCTATGCCGCCGTTTAAATCTGCGGATTTCCTGTACCTTTTAGTGCGATGATCGACAGAGCCCAGCATTTCCTGCGTCAGGCTGAGGCCTTCAGGGAACAGAGGAACGAATGGACCCACGTCGCCGCTTTCTATGCGGCATATCATGCTCTGTGTCATGCCCTGTCCCAGGATCCGGTCTTTCATGACATAGACACGCCCCCCAAAGTGCACCGCAACCTGTCACTTGGCAGCAGAGGCGTTCGTCACCACAGTGGAAACCCGAGATCCGACCGCGGCCCAGGGCTGAATCAAATTGTTGGCTATCTCTACGGCGATGAATCTCCGTGCCCTATACACCGTGAATACCTAGATCTGCACGCTGCAAGCGTGACGGTGCGCTATGAAGACGGAAAAACCTCGGCCACTCTTGCTGACTCCGTAGCCAATGCCAAGCACGTAGTGGAAAATGTCGCCGCAGGCCGTGTCAAGGCACTGATCCCACGAAAGAACTCATAACAACGGACCCGCTGGCGTTCCCGCTCCACGGCAGCTCTCACGAAGGAAGGAGTGTTCTCCTGTGAATCGACAGCCACATGGGGAACGCGAGGCTGAGCGAGAAGAGCGCGAGCGGTACCGCGAGATCATGGGCTTCAACCGCTCTTCTGAGGAACGACGCGCAGAGCGCATTGCGCGCGCACGGGAGTCCGCAATCCAGCCCCGCAAGCTCTCCGAGATCCTGGGACATGAGAACGTCCCCTCGATCAGACTGGTCGAAAGAAAGAAATTCGAGCGCGGCGGTCATGGGGGACCAGGCGTCTCTGTTGATCGCCGCGTCGTCGACTTAACCTGATCATGCCTTCCTCCCCCGCCCCCCGTGTGCGGGGGGACTTTAAGTCACTCGCGGAGGAGCCGAACGGGGTCCACCCGCGTGGAGGCCACCGCCGGCAGCATCCCGGACACCGCTCCGAGGCCCGCCCCCGCCAGCGGCAGCACCCCGATCCACCACGGCTGCAGGTGCGGCCACCCCTGCGCCAGGGCCACGAGCTCCCCCGCCAGCAGCCCCACGCCCAGCCCGAGCAGGGTCCCGAGCCCGCCCGTGATCGCGGACTCGGCCAGGAACAGCCGGCCCACCCGCCACCGGGAGGCCCCGAGCGCCCGATCCAGGCCGATGAGCCGCCGCCGCTCCCACACCGCGGACTGCATCGTGGAGTACACGCTCACCGCGCTCGAGACACACAGCACAAGCACCGTGATGAGGACCATGTCCTGGCTCTCCCCCAGCAGCTTGGCCTTGAGCGAGGTCGCCGAGACGGGCCGCGACACGCGGGCGGCCCCGGGCTCGTACGGCCACGCGGACAGGGCAAGGCTCTCGTCGGCGGGCCCGTCGTCGTCGGCCACGATGAGGAACGGCCGATCAGTGGTGACCTCTGCCGCCGCTTCGCTGCCCACAGGCCACAGGATGGAGGCGCCCAGGAGAGCCGCCTCGCCTTGCCCGTCCACAATCCCCGTCACGGTCAGCCACCGCCCTTCCGCATACACGCGGTTTCGGCCCGGCTCGGGCCAGAGCCCCAGGCTGCGCGCGGCCCCCGCCCCCACGAGGACCTGCCGGCCGTCGGTGCGGAGCGAGGACGACGACGGCCAGCCGCCGGCCACGAGTCGGCCCCCTCGGGCCTGGACCCCCTCAGCGGTCGTGATGATGTGGCCAGCCTGCCCCTGCCCGGTCTGCGTGCGGACGTCCTTCCGCTGACCCTCGAAGAGAGGCATGTACGTGCCAGCCCCGCGGACGCCGGGGAGCTGCCGGATGCGGGCCGCGACGCGGGCCTCGTCCTCGTCCCAGCCGCCAAGATGTCCGGGGACGGAAACGGTGAAGGATCCGCTGCTGAGACCCGCGAGATGCTCGGCGGAGCGGTGCGCGGATCCGCGCGTCACAGCAAGCATCGTCACGAGGGTGGCCGTGCCGATGAGCACCGTGAGCAAGCTGAACACGGTCCGCCCCGGCCTGCGCCACACATTGATCCAGGCTTCACGCAGCACGGCCCACCTGCCCGTCCACGACTCTCACGGCCCGGTCGCATCGGGCGGCCAGCGAGGGGTCGTGCGTCACCATGACGACGGCGATGCCCAAGCCGGCCTGAGCCAGCAGCAGGTCCAGCACGGCGGAGGCCGTGGCGGTGTCGAGGTTGCCGGTGGGCTCGTCGCAGAGCAGGACGCGCGGCCGCGCGGCCAGTGCCCGGGCGATGGCCACACGCTGTCGCTCGCCCCCAGACATCGTGGGCGGCCGGGCATCGCACCGGTGCGAGAGGCCCACCGCGTCCAGCGCCTCCTCTGCCCGCGCCCTCCGCAGCCGCCGGGGGATCCCTCGAATGGCCAGGGCGTGCTCCACGTTCTCACGGGCGGACAAGTGGTCCACGAGATGGAAGGCCTGGAACACGAAGGCGAGGTGCTCGCGCCGCAGCCGTGTCAGCTCCCGCTCGGATGCTCCCGCGGTGTCGATGCCCGCGATGGTCCGCTGGCCCTCGTCAAGCGTCTCGAGGAGGCCCAGCACCGCCAGCAGGGTGGACTTCCCCGATCCGCTGGGCCCCACGATGGCCAGGGCTTCCCCCGCATGGACGTCGAGGTCGGCGTCCCGAAGCGCCACGGTGCTGGGCGGGTACCGCTTCCACGCGCCCCGGAGGGAGATCTCGCAGGTCACTGCTGGCTCTTCGGCTCGGTGGCCGGGCGGAGGGACTCGCCCACCACGACCGTCACGCCCTCCTTGAGCCCGTCAGCCCGGAGGGGTTCCACCGCGCACCGCCCGACGGCGCAGAGCCTCACCCGCACGTCTTCGTCCTGGCCGGACTCGGTGCGAACCCAGGCGCGTTCGCCATCGCGCCGCACGGCCGTCGACGGAACGACCAGCGAGGCCCGCGGCGACTCGGCGAGGATGACGGAAGCGCTCAGCGAGCCTCCTGCGGGCACAGGTGCGCTCCCTTCCTTGAGGTTCACACGGTAGACAGCAGGCCCCTTGGGGTCCGCGGACGACGGCGTGCCCGACGACGATGCTCCCGCCCCCGGGGCAGCACCGGGACTGTCGCCCTGCTGGGCATTCTGCTGGCCGCCTTGCTGGCTGCCCTGTGGGGCAGTGCTGCCGGAGGAC
>JAGLBH010000083.1 GCA_018260285.1 Arthrobacter sp.
TGGAGGCCTGGAAGGCGCTCTGCGAGACGGCCTGAGGGCGCAGAATAGCTCTGATTTCTGGGAAGTTCCCATGAGCTCTCAGGTATACTGGGATGGTTTTATTCTTCCCTTTCGTTGGAGCCTTCTGTGAAAATCTCGAACCGCCGCGCCACCCAGTCCGCCGCCCTTCTCACCCTCGGAGCCCTCGCGCTCTCTGCGTGCTCGGCCCCGCCGGCGGACAACGCCGCCAAGAGCACCGCCAAGGACTACACCGGCTGCATCGTCTCTGACGCCGGCGGCTTCGACGACCAGTCCTTCAACCAGTCCTCCTACACGGGCCTCCAGCAGGCCGTGAAGGACTACGGCATCAAGATGAAGAAGGCCGAGTCGAAGGCCAAGAGCGACTTCGTCCCGAACATCCAGCAGATGATGACGGCCAAGTGCAACCTCACCGTGACGGTCGGCTTCCTGCTCTCCGACGCGACGAAGGCCGCTGCCGCCGCCAACCCGAAGTCGCACTTCGCGATCATCGACGACGCCAGCATCAAGGCCGACAACGTCAAGCCGATCATCTACGACACGGCTCAGGCCGCTTTCCTCGCAGGCTACGCCGCAGCGGCCCAGTCGAAGACCGGCAAGGTCGGCACCTACGGCGGCATCAACATCCCGACCGTGACGATCTTCATGGACGGCTTCGCCGACGGCGTCAAGTACTACAACGAGAAGAAGGGCAAGAACGTCCAGCTCCTCGGGTGGGACAAGGCCAAGCAGACCGGCACCTTCACGAACACGTTCGACGTGGTCCAGGAGGGCACCAAGGCCACGAACAACCTCATCGACGCCGGCGCAGACGTCATCATGCCGGTGGCCGGCCCGCTGGCCCAGGGCACGGGCGACGCAGCCCTCGCCGCCAACAAGGCCGGCAAGAGCGTCTCCGTCGTCTGGGTCGACTCGGACGGAACGATCACGGCTCCCAAGTACAAGTCCGTCATCCTGACCTCCGTCGTCAAGACGATGGACAAGGCCGTGGAGGACGTCATCAAGGCGGACATCGACGGCAAGTTCACCGCTGAGCCGTACGTGGGCACCCTGAAGAACGGCGGCACCGTGCTTGCCCCGTTCCACGACTTCGACTCGAAGGTCTCCGATGAGACGAAGAAGGAGATCGAGGCCGCCAAGCAGGACATCATCGACGGCAAGATCACGGTCGAGTCCAAGGCTTCGCCGAAGGCCTGATCCCTCTCGCTCTCACCGACGAGCCGCGCTGTCCCGGAGCGGTTCACTCAGACAAGGATGGCGACACTCGTCATGAAGCTTGAGCTTGACAACATCACCAAGCGCTTCGGCGCCTTCGCGGCCAACGAGGACATCTCGCTGGTCGTCGAAGAGGGCCAGGTCCACTCTCTCCTCGGGGAGAACGGGGCTGGCAAGTCCACCCTCATGAACGTGCTCTACGGGCTCTACGAGCCCACTGAGGGCCGGATCCTCCTCGACGGCCAGCCGGTCTCCTTCGCCGGCCCCGGGGACGCGATGCGCGCGGGGATCGGCATGGTGCACCAGCACTTCATGCTCGTTCCGGTGTTCACCGTGGCAGAGAACGTGGCGCTCGGCGACGAGGACGTCAAGGGTCTCGGGACCCTCGACCTCGCGACGACGCGGCGCCGCATCCGGGAGATCTCGGATCGCTACGGGTTCGCGGTGGACCCGGACGCCGTCGTCGAAGACCTCTCCGTAGGCGCGCAGCAGCGCGTGGAGATCGTCAAGGCGCTCGTCCGCAACGCGAAGATCCTCATTCTCGACGAGCCGACCGCTGTGCTCACGCCCCAGGAGACCGACGAGCTCATGGGGATCATCCGCCAGCTCACGGAGGACGGCACGTCCGTCCTCTTCATCTCGCACAAGCTGCGGGAGGTCAAGGCGATCTCGGACGTCATCACGGTGATCCGCCGCGGTCGCGTGGTCGGGACGGTCAGCCCCGAGGCGACGACGAGCGAGCTCGCCGCCGCCATGGTGGGCCGCTCCGTCTCGCTCTCCCTCGACAAGAACCCGCCGACGGTGGGGGAGGAGACCTTCACGGTCGAGAACCTCTCGGTGGCGGACGCCCAGGGGCGCCTGCTCCTCAACGGGGTGTCCTTCGGGGTGCGCCAGGGCGAGATCCTGGGCGTCGCGGGCGTCCAGGGCAACGGCCAGACCGAGCTGACGGAGGCCATCCTCGGCCTCCAGGAGCATGTCACGGGGTCGGTGAGGCTCCACGGCAAGGAGCTCGTCGGCGAGTCCGTGCGCAGCACGCTCGACGCGGGCGTGGGCTTCGTTCCGGAGGACCGTCAGACGGATGGACTCGTCGGCTCCTTCAGCGTGGCCGAGAATCTCATCCTGGACCGGTCTGACGACTCGGCCTTCGTCCGCGGAGGCACCCTCAACCGGGCCGCCATCGCGAAGAACGCGGAGGAGAAGATCCGGGAGTTCGACATCCGGACGCAGTCCCCGGAGCACACGGCCTCGACGCTCTCCGGCGGCAACCAGCAGAAGATCGTCATGGCCCGCGAGCTGAGCCGGCCCCTCAAGCTCTTCATCGCCTCGCAGCCCACGCGCGGCGTGGATGTGGGGTCCATCGAGTTCCTCCACCGCCGGATCGTCCAGGAGCGTGACGCGGGCACGCCCGTGCTCATCGTCTCCACGGAGCTCGACGAGATCCTCGAGCTCTCCGACCGGATCGCCGTTCTCTACGCGGGCCGCCTTATGGGCATCGTCCCCGCGGGCACGAGCCGCGATCAGCTGGGCCTCATGATGGCCGGCATGACCGCCGAGGAAGCCAGCGCCTCACTTCTTACCACCTCGCAGGAGGCACGATGAGCCACGCAGTGACCACGGATTCCTCCGCCGCAAGCCCCGCGCAGGGCACAGGCTCTCCCCAGGGCTCAAGCTCCGCGCCGGGGCTGTTCCGGCGGTTCGTCAGCGGCAGCGGGCTCGTGTCCGTGCTCTCCGTCCTCGTCGCGCTCCTCGTGGGGGCGCTCCTCATCATCCTGACGGACAAGCACGTGACGGCTGCGGCGTCCTACTTCTTCGGGCGCCCGAGCGACACCCTGACCGCCGCCTGGGACGCCGTCTCCACGGCGTACGGGGCGCTCTTCCGGGGCGCCACCTATGACCCCTCGGCGGCCAGCCTCTCCGGCCAGTGGGGCATCCTCGAGACGCTCACCCAGGCCACGCCCCTCATCCTCGCGGGCCTGGCCGTGGCCATCGCCTTCCGGGCGGGCCTCTTCAACATCGGCGGCATGGGCCAGATCATCGCGGGCGCGGCGGCGGCCGGGTGGGTCGGCTTCGGCCTCCACCTTCCGGCGGTCATCCACCTCCCGCTCGTCATCCTCGCCGGCTTCGCGGGCGGGGCGCTCTGGGGCGGGATCGTCGGCTGGCTCAAGGCCAAGACGGGCGCGCACGAGGTGATCGTGACGATCATGCTCAACAACATCGCCCTCTTCGCGCTCCTCATTCTCCTCCGCGGCCCCTTCAAGGCTCCGGGCGGAAACCAGCCCGTCTCCGCTCCGATCGACGAGACGGCGATGTTCCCCCGCCTGCTCGGCCAAGAGTTCCGCCTCAACTGGGCCTTCGTCCTGGCGGTCCTCGCCGTCGTCGCCGCGTGGTGGCTCCTCGACCGCTCCTCGCTGGGTCTGAAGCTCCGGGCGATCGGCGCCAACCCCGCCGCCGCGAAGACCGCGGGCATGCTCGTCTCCCGCGGGTACATCATTGCGATGCTCATCGCCGGCGGCATGGCCGGCTTGGCGGGCGCGGCCCAGCTCGCAGGCACTGAGCGCACCCTGGACGACAACATCGCCGGGCAGCTCGGCTTCGACGCGATCACCGTGGCCCTTCTCGGCCGCTCCACTCCGTGGGGCACCTTCTGGGCGGGACTGCTCTTCGGGGCGTTCCGCGCGGGAGGCCAGGCGATGAGCGTCCAGGCGGACGTCTCCCTGGACATCGTCCTCATCGTCCAGTCTCTCATCGTTCTCTTTATCGCAGCACCTCCGCTCGTCAAGGCCATCTTCGGCCTTGAGCGCTCCAAGCGCGCGGAGAAGAAGGCGGCCCAGAAGTCCGCACGGAAGGCAGGTCAGGCCGCATGAGCTCCCAGGCTTCAACCACACAGCCCGTCCGGCAGGCGGCCGCGTCCGCACCGGCCGAGCGCGTCGTCGTCAAGAACTTCAAGACCCCGATCCTCCTGGCCGTCATGGCTGCGGTGGCGCTCTTCGGGTTCGCGCTGACGGGCACGGACGCGCGCAGCGCCTTCGACCTCAGCCAGGAGTCCGACAGGATCCAGCTGGCCCCGCTCACGTTCCAGTCGCTCCCGGTGCTCTGGGCTCTCGGCGCGCTCCTGGCAGCCCTGGCAGGGTTCGCCTTCTGGAGGATGAACTCCACGGGCACGGTGCCCGGATGGGTTCTCGCCGTCGGCGCCTTCCTGCTGCTCGCGAGCTTCCTCGTCTGGCTCGTGGCCGGCTCGGGCGCCAAGCACCTCAGCCTCGCAGGCCTCTTCATCACGGCCATGCCGATCATCGTGCCCATCGCCTTCGGTTCCCTCTCCGGCGTGCTGGGCGAGCGGGCCGGCGTCGTGAACATCGCCATCGAGGGGCAGCTGCTCGCGGGGGCCTTCAGCGCGGCGCTCGTCTCCAGCCTGACCCAGAACGCCTACGCAGGCGTGGCCGCAGCGGCCGTCTCCGGCGGCGTGGTGGCGGCGCTCCTCGCGCTCTTCGCGATCCGCTACCAGGTCAACCAGATCATCGTGGGCGTGGTGCTCAACGTGCTCGTCTCGGGCCTCACGGGCTTCTTCTTCGACGCCCTCATGCGCGAGGACGGCACCGCGAAGTACAACACCCCCAAGGGGCTGGACGCCGTGCCGATCCCCGTCCTCAAGGACATCCCGATCCTGGGCCCGACCTTCTTCAACCAGTCCCTCCTCGGGTACGCGCTCCTCGCGGCCGTCGCCGTCACCTGGTTCGCCCTCTTCAAGACCCGCTGGGGCCTGCGCGTCCGCGCTGTGGGCGAGCACCCCAAGGCCGCAGACACCCTCGGCGTCAATGTCAACCGGACCCGCTGGCGCAACGTCCTCCTCGGGGGCCTCGTGGCGGGCCTCGGCGGCTCGTACTTCACCCTCGTGGCCACGAGCGCCTTCTCCAAGGAGATGACCGGCGGCCTCGGCTTCATCGCCCTCGCCGCCATGATCTTCGGCCGGTGGAACCCCGTGGGAGCCTTCTTCGCCGCGGTCCTCTTCGGGGTGGCGGGCAACCTCGCCTCGATCGTCTCCATTGCGAAGTCCCCCGTGGACAGCTCCTACCTCGCGATGCTGCCCTACGCGCTGACCATCCTCGCCGTCTCCGGACTCGTGGGCCGCACGAGGCCCCCGGCCGCGTCCGGCGAGCCCTACACGAAGGGCTGACCCGTGCGCCTGCTGCCTGTCACCGATCAGACGTGGGACACCCTCTGCGACGCCGCCGCCGAGGCCATGTCCCGGGCCTACGCCCCGTACTCCGGGTTTCCCGTGGGCGCGGCGGCTCTGACCGACGACGGGCGCGTCGTCTCCGGATGCAACGTGGAGAACGCGGCCTATGGCGTGACCCTCTGCGCCGAGTGCTCCCTCATCTCGGAGCTCTTCGCCACCGGCGGGGGAACCCTCCGGGCCTTCGCCTGCGTCAACGCGGAGGCCGAGCCCCTGGCCCCCTGCGGCCGCTGCCGCCAGCTCCTCTGGGAGCACAAGGGGCCTGAGCTGCTCGTGCTGACGGCGGCCGGCGTCGTCACGATGGAGCAGCTGCTCCCCGGCGCCTTCGGCCCGGAATCCCTCACCCTCTCCTGAATCACCCGCTGAACCTGATTCACCCGCCGAAAGGAACCCCCATGGCCGAGTCATTCGACGCCGTCGACATCATCCGCGTCAAGCGAGACCGCGGCACGCTCACCCCCGAGCAGATCGACTGGACCATTGACGCCTACACGCGCGGGGTCATCGCGGACGAGCAGATGTCCGCGCTGAACATGGCGATCCTCCTCAACGGGATGAACCGCGAGGAGATCTCCCGGTGGACGGCCGCCATGATCGCCTCGGGCGAGCGCATGGACTTCTCGGCCCTCGGCAAGCCGACCGCGGACAAGCACTCGACGGGCGGCGTGGGGGACAAGATCACCCTCCCGCTCGCGCCCCTCGTGGCGGTCTTCGGCGTGGCGGTTCCGCAGCTCTCCGGCCGGGGACTCGGCCACACGGGCGGCACCCTGGACAAGCTCGAGTCCATCCCCGGCTGGCGCGCGGCCCTCTCCAATGAGGAGATGATGGACGTCCTCCGCGATCCCGGCGCCGTCATCTGCGCGGCGGGCGCAGGCCTGGCCCCGGCGGACAAGAAGCTCTACGCGCTCCGGGACGTCACCGGCACGGTCGAGGCGATCCCGCTCATCGCCAGCTCCATCATGAGCAAGAAGATCGCCGAGGGCACGGGCGCGCTAGTGCTCGACGTCAAGTGCGGCTCCGGCGCCTTCATGAAGAGCGAGGAGGACGCCCGGGAGCTCGCCCGCACGATGGTGGACCTCGGCAAGGACGCGGGCGTGAACACCGTGGCGCTCCTGACGAACATGAACGTCCCGCTGGGCCTCACCGCGGGCAACGCCATCGAGGTGGAGGAGTCTGTCGAGGTGCTCGCCGGGGGAGGGCCGGCCGACGTCGTCGAGCTCACCGTGGCCCTCGCCGAGGAGATGCTCTCCGCAGCGGGCGTGCGCGACGCCGACGTGCGAGCCGCCCTCCAGGACGGCCGCGCGATGGACGTGTGGAAGAGGATGATCTCCGCCCAGGGCGGGGACCCCGACGCCGCGCTGCCCGTGGCCCGCGAGTCCCACGTCATCACGGCGGACCGTGACGGCTACCTCTCCGAGCTCGACGCGATGAGCGTGGGCGTGGCCGCGTGGCGTCTTGGCGCAGGCCGTGCCCGCAAGGAGGATCCGGTGCAGGCCGGGGCCGGCGTGCGCATGCACGCCAAGCCGGGCGACCCCGTCAAGGCCGGGCAGCCGCTCCTGACGCTTCTGACGGACACCCCGGAGAAGTTCGCGCGCGCCGAGGAGGCGCTGGCCGGCGGATGGGCCATCTCCCCGGAGAAGCCGGAGGGCCTCACGCCGCTCATCCTGGACCGCATCTCCTGAGACAGCGGCCCCGGTGAGAGAGTAGAATTCTGAGGGTGAATAGCCCCCAGGATTTCTCGCCCACCCCCACCTTCGAAGACCTCCCGAAGGTCTCCCTCCACGATCATCTGGACGGCGGTCTGCGGCCGGAGACGATC